>JAFSWY010000288.1 GCA_017444295.1 Selenomonadaceae bacterium
CAGATATTGTAGACCAAGTTTGTGATGCCTGCGTTGAACCTTGCCCGCAGTTTCCCAATCGAGCGAACGGTTATTCCATCCATCGAGTTGGTCATAAAGCCAAGACGGGGCGGTTAGCATCCATAGCTTTTTCCACCGACAGATCAAATTTTTTTGCGACATTCAACACAGCATCGACCTTACCTTGTCCGATTCCCTGCTGAATGCCGTCATTTTTTTCTTGGTTCATCGAATTCTCCCACGCCCTGCACATGTTGACCACCACGTCCCTTTCTTCAAACTGCATCTTGGTTCTGGTTGCCGGAAACGAAAAAGCCTCATTCCTAGCCGACAAGCCGACAGGAATGAGACAAAACAACCACCCAGTTTTCGTGAAGTGTGCCACTTCACGAAAGGCATCTCATGAACCTGCCTTTATTCTATAATTTTTTATGGCTTGTGTCAATTGCGAACTAAAAGACGGAATAGCACCGGAATATTTTTTTAGTCATCAAAGGGAGGAATTGGTTTGGCAAGGCGAGGGCTCAATATCTATCTCAGAAAAAACGGGCGTTGGGAGGGCCGTTTCGTGAAGGACAGAAAAAACGACAAAACACATTTCGGGTACGTCTACGGAAAGTCCTTCGACGAGACCAAGGAAAAGCTTGCCCTTGCGCGAAGCCGATGGATTGCTCATGCCGGGGAGGAGGAGCAAGAAGGCTCTGCCATGCTGGATGCAGTCAGCGCAGACTGGCTCACGGAATCCGAAGCGCAACTCAAGGCATCGACCGTTGCCAAGTACAGGGATTATCTCCGCTGCTACATCCATCCCGCATTCGGGAGAAAGGAACTGTCGACCATCACGGATGCCGATGTGTCCGGGTTTTGCCCGGAGCTCCTGAAACATGGCGGGAAGAAGGGGGAAGGGCTTTCCCCCAAGACGGTGTCGGAAGTCCTCCGTGTCCTGAAGTGCCTGCGGACCCATGCCATCTCCCGTGGGTATGCGGTAGGGTATTCACCGAACTGTGCACGCATAAAACAGAGGCGGCGCGAGATACGAATTTTTACTCCCGCAGAGCGGGATCGTTTGGAAAAGTATCTGGAGACGAGCGATGACCTTGGCCATATGGGCATGCTCCTTTGCCTGTCCACAGGCATGCGCATCGGCGAGCTTTGTGCGTTGACATGGGATGACATCTCGTTTGAGGACAGGGAAATCCATGTTCGAAAGACATTGCAGCGCATCTCCTGCGGCGAAGGCGACGGCCAAAAAACGAAAATCGTCATCACGCCGCCAAAGAGCGATTGCTCCCAGCGGACCATCCCCTTGCCCGACGAGCTCTATCCCCGCCTTGCGTCGGAAAGGCAGCCGGGGGCGTTCGTCCTGACCGGAAAGGAAGGGCAGTATCTGGAGCCCCGCACCATGCAGAACCGGTTCAAGTCAGTGTTGTCCGCATGCAGCATCGGGAATGCGAATTTCCATGCATTGCGGCATACCTTCTCCACGACGTGGGTCGAGAAGGGGCTTGATGTGAAAAGCCTCAGCGCAATTCTTGGGCATTCCACGGTAAACATTACGCTGAACCGCTATGTCCATCCTTCCATGGCGATGAAACGGAAGAACATGGATCAAATGGCAGCGCCTTGCCGATAAGCCGTCAACATAAGCCGTCAAAATGAAACGGGAAACCCATGGCAAAACTGGAACGGACGTATGCCTATGGAAATTCCCCTCCCGTGATAAGCCGTCAGAATGAGCCGTCAGGAAAATGCCACCTCGCATTGCCTCTGGGATCAGGGGACAGCATCGTGAAGTGGCACACTTCACGAAATTTTAAGGCAAAATGGATGTCGGTTTCAACAGCAGCGGGAGCGCTTTTCCTGCCCACGTGCCGGAGGTTCTCTTTCTGTAGGTTTTTGTCCGGAAATGGTGGATTCAGGTTTTTGCTGTGGAGGTGTGGCTGTTCTTATGACAACATACACCAAATGCGTCAGG
>JAFSWY010000031.1 GCA_017444295.1 Selenomonadaceae bacterium
ATATAGAACCAGGCTTCATCTTCTTCAAAATCCGCTTTGTTCACGATGTTCTTCTTCTTGTCATAGTGAAGCTCCTGGTTCTTCACACTGATCTGTGTTCCCGGAGCCACGGACTTCGTGATAAATGCGTTGCCGCCGATGATGGCGCCCTCCCCAATGACAGTATTCCCTCCAAGGATGGAGGCGCCGGAATAGATGGTCACATAGTCCTCAATCGTGGGATGCCGCTTGAGGCTTCGCAGGTGGCGTCCGCCCTTTGTGGAAAGCGCCCCCAATGTGACCCCCTGATAGATTTTCACATGGTGCCCGATGGTCGTGGTCTCGCCGATGACAATACCCGTGCCATGGTCAATGAAGAAGAACTTGCCGATCTTCGCACCCGGATGGATGTCAATGCCCGTGCGGCTATGGGCATACTCACTCATGATGCGGGGAAGCACCGGCACCCCGAGGCCATGGAGGGCATGGGCCAGCCGGTGCACCGTAATGGCATGGATGCCGGGATAGGAGAAAATGATCTCATCCTCGCTGTAGGCTGCAGGATCGCCGTCCATGGTCGCCTGGACATCCGTCTCGATGAATTCCCGTATCGCAGGAATCTTTTTCAAGAATTCCAATGTGATAAGCTGGGAGCGTCCCTCGATGTCCTCGCTCTCCCCCCCGGAATGCAGGTTGTATTCCAGGGCAATAGCAATCTGCTTGTTGAGAAGATACGCAATATCCTCTATGACCAGGGAAAGGTTGTTTTTCACGTTGTAAACCCGATAGGACCTGTCCTTGAAGAAACCGGGATACACCACGCGGAACAGCTTCTCCGTCAGTTCCGTGATCATGCGGCGGTCCGGCTGACGGAACACATCCAGCTTGTCGATGCTGCGCCCTTTCTCATAATCCGACAGGATGCCGTGAATAGCCCCCTGGATGCCGTTGGAAATCATATCCGACACAAAAAAACCTCCTCGCTTATCCCAAAACGGCCAGCAAAGACAGCGGATGTTTCCGCTGCTCGCCGACCGTACATGAAACCGTCAAACCATGGAATAAAGAGCGCGTACCAGTGCGTCAATATCCTCCGGGGAGTTGTAGAACGCCAGACTGGGGCGCACCGTGCCTTCCAGTCCGTAATGGCGCAGGATGGGCTGTGCGCAATGGTGTCCTGCGCGAACGGCGATGCCGTACTGGTTCAGGCGCTCGCCCACGCTCACGATGTCCTGGCCCTCCAGAACGAAGGACAGAACCCCTGCCTTGTCCGGAACTGTGCCGATGAGAGTAAGGCCGGGGATACTCGCCAGTTCCCCCATGGCGTACTCGGTCAGCTCGTGCTCATACTGGCTGATGGCGGGCATCCCGATACCATTCAGGTACTCAAGAGCCGCCCCGAGCCCCACGGCATCGGCAATACTCCCTGTCCCTGCCTCGAACTTGTTGGGCGCGGGATTGTAGATGGTACATTCAAAGGTAACGTCCTTGATCATGTTTCCGCCGCCCTGGTAAGGTCTGGCAGCCTCCAGCACCTCCTTCTTTCCATAGACCGCGCCAATGCCCGTGGGGGCAAAGATCTTGTGGCCGGAAAATACGAAGAAATCCGCATCCATGGAAGACACGTCCACCGGGAGATGGGCCACCGACTGGGCACCGTCAATCAGGATTCGGGCGCCATGGCGATGGGCAATCTGTACCAGCTCATGGACAGGGGTGATTGTGCCGAGAACATTGGACACATGAGTGGCCGAAACAAATTTTGTCCGGCGGGTAAAGAGCCTTTCATACTCCGGCAGGATGATCTGCCCGCGATCATCCACGGGAGCGACCTTCAGCACCGCTCCCGTCTCCTGTGCAACGAGCTGCCAGGGAACAATGTTGGCATGATGCTCCAGAAGTGTCAGGATGATCTCATCCCCCGGCTGGAGATATTGCTTGACATAGCTTTGCGCCACGAGGTTGATGCCCTCCGTGGTGCCACGCACAAAGACGATATTGTCCTTGGAGGGTGCCCCGATGAAATCCGCTACGGTCTGCCGCGCTCCCTCATAGGCATCCGTGGAGCGGGCCGCCAGCTCATGGGCACCGCGATGGACATTGGAATTCTCGTGGAGGTAGTAATGCACGAGACGGTCAATGACCGCCCGGGGCCTCTGAGTGGTCGCACCGTTGTCCAGCCAGACGAGATCATGCCCATGGATCTTCTCCGAGAGAATCGGG
>JAFSWY010000032.1 GCA_017444295.1 Selenomonadaceae bacterium
CTTGACGGTGCGGAATCTCCATACCGTCAGCAGGATTCCCACCATCAATGCCACCGTCGCAAGGCTCGGCGACAGGGCGATGAAAAACGCCTCCGCCATCATGGCCCAGGTGATCCATTTCTTCATCCGTCTCTTGTGCCGTTGCTGCCGCAGCATATCAATGCTCATATGCCCTCACTCCCTTCTTTGCAGCAATCGGCTGCGGACATCACCGATGAGATAAAGAGACCCTGTAATGACGAGAAGCCCCTTCCCATCTGCCAGCTCCAAGACCCGGTCCAGCGCTGCCTCCGGCATGGCGTTAGCTTCCACAGAAGAAGCGCACTTCCCTGCCAGGGCTGCAACCTCCCCTGCCCGCGCCGCCCGCTCGGAGGGAGGTTCCGTGACGACGACGGCATCCCCCTCCCTCAGCAGCATCTGCAGCATGGCTTCCACGGACTTGTCCCGAAGGATGCCCAGGAGGAACGTGCGGGGCTCTGTTGGGAAATACCTGTCCAAAGTGGCCCGCAGCATCTTGATCCCGGCGGGATTGTGCGCCCCATCCAAAATAATCTGCTGGCTGCCGGCCTCCATGCGCTCAAAGCGCCCCGGCCAGGAAATGAGCCGGAAGGCCTTTCGGGCGGAACCAAAACCAATCCTTTCATCCGTGTGATGCAGCAATGCAGCCGCCATGAGCGCCACTGCGCTGTTCTCCTCCTGATGGATTCCCAAAAGGCGGAGATCATAGGTTTCCTTCCTCATGCCCAGCAGGGCGGAGGTGAATTCCAAGGTCTGGACAGCCCCATCCATATGAACGAATTCCGAGGAGAATTCCTCCCCAAGGACAAAGACATCCGCATTCTTTTCCGCAGCCTCCCTGCGGATAATATCGAGGGGCATCCCCTTTGCCGCCGTCACCACGGGCACACCCTTCTTGATGATGCCCGCCTTGTGATGGGCGACTCCTTCCAGGTTTCCTCCACATTTGTCCGCATGCTCCAGGGACACATTCGTGATGACCGACACATCCGGATGGATCACATTGGTGGAATCCAGAAGTCCCCCCAAACCAACCTCGATGACTGCATACTCCACATGGCGCATGGCGAAATAAAAGAACGCCACCGCCGTGATGACCTCAAACTGCGTGGGGCATTCTTCCCCATCGGCAACCATCTGGTCCACATACACCTTCACCGCACTCAGGCAGTCAGCAAACTCCTTTTCGCTGATGGGCTGCCCGTCCACCTGTATGCGCTCCGTATAGCTCTCAAGATGCGGAGATGTATAGAGTCCCGTGCGGATGGAGGAAGCCCGCAGGATTCCTGCCACCATCACGGAGACCGAGCCCTTTCCATTGGTACCGGTCACATGTACCGCACGATAGCGGCTCTGTGGCATATCCAGCATGGACAGGAGCCTTTCAATACGGCCAAGGCCCAGCTGGATGCCAAAAACAGACAGCTCTTCCAGATAGGCAAGAGCCTCCTTATAATCCATTCCCTTTTCTCCCATCAAAGCTTCGCCAGATACTCCAGCCGCTCTGCCATAGACTTCTTCTTCTCCTCATACCCGGCAAGTTTCTCCCGCTCCCCGGCAACCACCTGCTCCGGTGCCTTGGCAAGGAATCCGGGATTCTCCAGCTTGCTCGAAAGCCGCTTGATCTCCTTTTCCAGCTTTTCCGCCTCTTTCTTCAAGCGGGTGGTCTCCTTCTCCACATCGATCAGCCCCTTCAGGGGGAGATAGATTTCCACGCCATTCACCACACCGGCCATGGCATTCTCGGGCTTCGCCCCATCCGCTTCCAGGATTGTGACAGGTTCCGCCGAGGCCAGGGACACAAGGTATCCCTCATGCTCCGCAAAGACCCTGCGCAGGGACTCGTCGGGGAAATGGAGAATGACCTCGCTCCTCTTGCCGGGAGCCGCATTGACCTCCGCCCGCAGGTTGCGCACGGTCTTGATGGTCTCCATGATAGCGGTCATCTGTTTCTCCGCCTCATCATCGAGCTTCCCTTCCTCCCCTGTCGGCCATGCGGCGATCATGATGCTCTTGCCCTCATGGGGCAGCTTCTGCCAGATTTCCTCCGTGATGAATGGCATGAAGGGATGCAGCAGGCGCAGGGTATGCTCCAGCACGTAGCCCAGCACATAGAGCGCCGTCTGGCGGGGACGCTCCCGGTCCTTGTCGTAGAGACGGGCCTTGGTCAGCTCAATGTACCAGTCGCAGAACTCGTTCCAGATGAACTCATAGATCATGCGTCCGGCCTCGCCCAGCTCAAACTTCTCCAGATTCTCCGTCACATCATGGGCCGTCCTCCCATAGCGGGAGAGAATCCAACGGTCCGCCAGCGTATAATCCTCCTCCGCGGGCACGAAACCATGGTCGAAGCCCTCCAGGTTCATGAGCATGTAACGGGAGGCATTCCATATCTTATTGGCGAAATTGCGGGCAGACTCCACCCGCTCCCAATAAAAGCGCATGTCATTCCCGGGCGTATTGCCCGTGATGAGCATGAAGCGCAGGGTGTCCGCGCCGTACTTGTCCACGACCTCCACGGGATCGATGCCGTTGCCAAGGGACTTGGACATCTTGCGTCCCTGGCTGTCCCTCACAAGGCCGTGGATGAACACATGGCGAAAGGGGATGTCCTTGCCGAACTCCAAGCCCATCATGACCATGCGGGCCACCCAGAAGAAGATGATGTCATAGCCCGTGACCAATGTGCTGGTGGGATAGAAATGCTTGAGCTCCTCCGTGTCCTCGGGCCAGCCCATGGTCTCGAAGGGCCAGAGGCCGGAGCTGAACCAGGTATCCAGCACATCCTCGTCCTGATGGATGTGCTTTCCGCCGCACTTCGGGCAGGTATCGATATCCTCCCGGGAAACCGTGGTCTCGCCGCAGTCATCGCAGTACCATGCCGGAATGCGGTGCCCCCACCAGAGCTGGCGGGAAATGCACCAGTCCCGGATGTTCTCCAGCCAGTTGCAGTAAATCTTCGTGAAGCGCTCCGGCACGAACTTGATGCGCCCATCCTTCACCGCCTCGATGCCAGGCTTTGCCAGGGACTCCATCTTCACGAACCACTGCTTGGACACCAGAGGCTCCACCGTCGTATGGCAGCGGGAACAATGCCCCACGGCATGCTCATGCTCCTCCGTGCTCACAAGGACGCCGGTTTCCTCCAGTTCCTTCACCAGCGCCTTGCGGCAGTCGTAGCGGTCCATTCCCTTGTACTTCCCTGCACCCTCGCCCATGGTGCCATCATTCTCGATGACCTTGACCTGCTCCAGATTGTGGCGGAGCCCCATCTCGAAGTCATTGGGATCATGGGCAGGCGTCACCTTGACGGCGCCCGTGCCGAAGGCGGGGTCCACATATTCATCGGCGAAAAGCGGGATGCGCCGGTTCACGATGGGCAGTATCAGCGTCTTTCCCACAAGCTCCTTATAGCGTTCATCGTCCGGATGCACCGCCACGCCGGTATCGCCGAACATGGTCTCGGGGCGGGTTGTGGCGATCTCCACGTACCGTTCCGTCCCTTCCACCGGATAGCGGAGATGCCAGAGATGCCCCTGCTCCGTCTCATGCTCCACCTCAATGTCGGAAAGGGCGGTATTGCAGTTCGGGCACCAGTTGGTGATGCGGGTTCCCTGATAGATGAGCCCCTTCTCGTAAAGGCTGACAAAGACCTCGCGGACCGCCCTGGAACATCCCTCATCCATGGTGAAGCGCTCCCTCGCCCAATCACAGGAGGAGCCCAGCGCACGAAGCTGGTACATGATGCGGCTGCCGTATTTCTCCTTCCACTTCCATACCCGGTCAAGGAACTTTTCACGTCCCAGCTCATAGCGGTTCGTCCCTTCCTCGCGAAGGGCTCCCTCCACCTTTGCCTGGGTCGCGATGCCCGCATGGTCGCAGCCCGGCATCCAGAGGGTATTGTAGCCCTGCATGCGCCTCCAGCGGATGAGGATATCCTGCAATGCATTGTCCATGGCATGGCCCATGTGGAGCTGCCCTGTCACATTCGGCGGCGGGATGACGATGCTGTAAGGCTTCTTGTCCTTTTCCACCTCCGCATGGAAGAAGCCGCTCTTCTCCCAATACTCATACCATTTCTTTTCAAAGGACTGGGGATCATAGACCTTTGGAATATTCTTCCCGTTTTCCTGATTCTCTGCCACGTGCAATTCCTCCTATCAATAAATGAAGCCCTTCCATCCTCATAAGGACGAAAGGGCATGCCTTCGTGGTACCACCTGGATTCCCCCGCCGAAGCAGGGCTCAACGCATAACGCCGCGCCGCGTCCGGGCCTACTGTCCTTCAGCCCGAAAGCTCAGAAGCGACTTCCGCATCCCTCCCGCAGGAACTTCCAC
>JAFSWY010000289.1 GCA_017444295.1 Selenomonadaceae bacterium
GTGCACCTGACTTCCCGGAAGGTCGGCACAGGCAAACCCGGCGCCGATCTCCACACCCTTGATGGCCTGAATGGACATCAGGGCACTCGCCAGGCGGGCATCCAGGCGCCGATCCCACTGGATATGGCTGCCAAGTCCCAAGGGAACGCCCCTCACAACGACCTCAAAAATGCCGCCCAAGGTATCCCCGGACTCCTTTGCTTCACGAATCCGGGACTTCATCTTCCCCTCGGCTTCCGCATCGCAGCAATTGAGATCCGATTCGCATTTCCCGATACGTTCCCGATCGATCTTTTCCTCATCGACAGCAATGCCGCCGATATTCGTGACATGGGACACCACCTTCATCCCAAAGGCCTTGAGAAACTGCTTGCAGACCGCGCCGACGGCCACGCGCATCGTCGTCTCCCGTGCACTGGAGCGCTCCAGGATATCCCTGACATCCTGACGGGCGTATTTCCTGTACCCTGTAAGGTCCGCATGGCCGGGACGGGCAGCCGTCACCTTGGGACCCGCCGGTCTCCCCATGACAGCCATGCGGTCCGTCCAGTTTTCCCAGTCCTTGTTTGCCACCCGGAGGGTCATCGGGCCGCCCAAGGTCTCACCGAACCGGACACCGGAAAGGATCTCCGCCTTGTCCTTCTCTATGGCCATGCGCCCGCCGCGTCCATACCCCTGCTGACGTCGCGCCAAATCAGCATTCACGGCTTCCATATCTATCGAAAGACCGGCAGGCAAGCCTTCCAGAATAGCCGTAAGACACGGCCCATGGGACTCGCCTGCCGTCATGAAACGCAATTCACCCATAAACACACCCCACAAATCAAATGGAAACATAACATATGAGTATAGTTTATGTCATCACAGGGCATAAATCAAGTATTCACACAGGATTTCATAAGACCTTTTTCACTTCATCGCAAAAATCGCCAGATCCAACTGACAGACAAGATTTCCATGGTCGCTGTGTATCCTGGCATTCCTCACCTGCATGAAACGATCCCCCTCCTGCAGTCCCTGCAGGAAATCAAGCAGTTGAAAATAATTGCATTTGAGTTTCACCTGCACGGGCAAAACAGTGACATTCCCCTCCCGTGACTCCTTTTGGGGAACCACGCCAATTAATTCTATCTGCTTTCCCAATGCCAGCCTTTGGAGAAACCCCAGGAATTCCCCCTGCTCCAGTTCTTCCGGCATCGCCTTTCTGGCAATCTCCTGATGCTTTGCAGCCTCCTGGCTGAACTCGTTCATATCACGATGGGCATTCATGAAGTTTTCCACATTCAATATTTTCTGCTGTTCCTCCGATTCCTCTGCGCGCACCTGCGATATTTCCTCCTGCCATGGCTCATGCAAAAAGAAATAGAATCCTGCCAGCATCCATGCGCAGCTGCAGCAGACAATCGCAAAGACTTCCTTTCCCCTCGGCCTGCGCATCAGGCAACCCTCCTATATTCTTAATTGAAGGGAAAATCGAACCATATCCCCTTCCGCACCCGTCTTCTCCACAGAGGAATCCATCAAAACGGGAGCCGATGGAAAAAAATCCTTGTCCTCCTCAAATTCCTTCAGGAATTCTGCCAGGGCGGAAAAAGTAACTGCCTCCCCCTCCATATTCAACCGATCCTGTTCCGACAGGGCAATATCCCTGATACAGACACCCTCCACCGTCATGCTGCCAAAATGGACCAACAGGCCGTACCAGGGAAAACTCTTCCTGGAAAGCTCGGCAAGCAGGGAATCGCGCTGCTCTGTCTCATGGATGCTTCTCTCGATCAAATCCTTCTGCTGCTGTTCCTTTCCCAGAAGCATCCATTCGCGATGCACTGCGGCCTTGTCATCCCTCGCCGAATGCAGTTGCCATAAATCCATCCCCGCCACAAGGGCAAGGCATATCATTGCAAATCCTGCCACCGTCAGACAGAGCGCCTTCCAATTCCATGCATCCACAACAGTATCCTGGGAAAAAATCGCGCAAGATTCTCTCCTCAAAATCCCCGCGCCGAACATGGACGCATATATTGCTTCTACGAAGTCCGCAGGAACCTCCGAGGCAGAAAGATTCTTCCCCAACGGGAGCTCCCTATCAGCAAGGACAAGACCTCCTTCTCCCCAATGCAGGGATTCTTGTATCGGCGGCATGGCAACGAACCGGGGCAGTTCCATCTCCTGCTCATTCCATGCGGTTTCCCATTCCACCTTTTCTGCCGTTTCCATCGCAGAAAACCAATATTCACCCTCCTCCCCAATTTTTATGAATGCCGCACAGAAATCCCGGTCCCCAAAGATATCCTGCCCTTCGATCTCCCAATGGATGGCCTCCGCCAATGCCTGCTCATCCAGTTCCGGAAGTTCCACGCTTCCCGTAAATAAATCCTCCTCCGGAATACATATCGTAAACAATTCCATTCTCCAGCCATTCTTTGCGCAGTGCATCCGAACCAGCTCTGCTGCCTCTTTTCCCTCTCCTGCGTCCATGGAAAGCCGGATCTCTTCTACGGCGGACAACTGCCATTCTTCTTCCATCCGATTCAGCCATGCGAGAAATATCCTTCCGCCTTTTCTGCAAATACCGATGCTGCTTTGAGGTACTTTCCGAAAGGTCCGTTTCAATGCATCCAGCATTTCCATGCATACCCTTCTTCCTTCTGCTCCATAAGCCCTTGGGCTGTCTTGAAAAGCGCCGTGTTGTCGCTTGGTTTCTCGGCGACAGACATGAGTATGATTCCTGTATCCCTTCGTTTTGCCAGAACCTTGAGATGGATTCCCCGTTCGTTCTCCTCCGTGTCCAGTACTATTTCCTTCGTTCCACTAATTTTTTCCTCCACGTCAATCTTTCCGGTTTCTATGTCAGCCACAGCCTTGTCCAAAAAGCCTTCCGCATCGAAGCGGAGCTGCACTTCCTGCTCATAGTGGCGAACTTCCTCCCCTCCCCTCCTGGCAATGTACAGGAGCCCGGCAGCCATGAGAACGGACGCGAAAAGAATGCACATGGCAAAAAATGAGAAGAAGCCATCCTCCTCCCGCATGATCTTCCCCATCTCATTCATGCCCCCTCATGAAGACTGCTGTTTCCAGAGTATACTCATGCTTTGTCAAGAGGCTCTGTCCCGTCATCTGCACCTGCATGATATGCGGGGATACCATATCACCTCGGAACTTGGTAATATTTACCCGCCCAAAGATGCTGTCCCCGGTCATCGGCATGGAAGATTTTTCCACAATCATCCTGCCTTCTCCGTATTTCCCGGAATCCTTTTTTGCGTAGGTGACGGAGACATCCGGCTCACTTTTCTCCAATGCTGCACGGGATATGTCATGCCGATAATAAAGGCGTACGGAATCCCCTTCCGCAAGATGGGTGATTTTCGCATATTCTGCCCGATCCGCATCCTCTGCAAGCCGTTCCATCGCATAATGCAGTTCCTGCTGCAATTCCCAGTCATCCTTCTGCCAGATGATCGTCTTGAAGGACCACAGGATACACCCTCCGAGAACAGAGAGCAGGAACACAATGACTGGGAGGGATACCACGCTTTCCAGTAAAATATATCCTCGCTCATTCATCACTTCCACTCCCCTACAATGAAACCCCAAGAAGTCAAGCCGACGGCGTAGACTGATTGGCATGGTTTCATGTGTGCTTAGGAACTGTCGCAACGTTCCTGACCAATCTCTCAAACCTGACACTTCTGGCTTTCCCTGACTGCTCCCATGCTGCCGTAACTTGCACGCGGCAAATTCCCGTTCCTCCATCCGATACAGCAATGTCTGCATATACTTCATAGTCCTTTCGATTAAGGGACAGCGCCTCCTCCGATCCCAGCCACGGCAATCTTCCCGAACTGAGTTTTCCCTCACTGCCTTTTTCCACAATATACGCCATTTGCTCCTGGGCAAGGAATACCGCCGCAATATGAGCCTTATTTTCGGCATGCATCTGCTTCGATAAACGATATGCCGAAAAAACTCCGGAAAGTGCCATGAGCACCAGGCACAGCAATAAAGCTTCCAGCAGAAAAAATCCCTTGTCATCTTTCAATATCTTCATGGCGGTTTCCTATCTACCCGTATGCGGCCGGCTGCGTCAATGATAACGTATCGGTCGGCTCTTCGTGTCCCCATTTCAGAGTATACATGAATCGTCATCACCTTTCTTGCATTTCCTCCTTCCTTGAATCTGGCTCCCTCAATGTTTACGGGAGATCCAAGAAACACCATCGGCTGGCATACATGTGTCCATCCTTTGAATTTCTTGTACCCATACCCCCGAACTTCGTAATCTGTGCGGTGGAGCCTTACCCAGTAATCATCTGTTGTGGTCGGCCGGGCTGCAGGAAACTTTCCGAACTGCTCGTCAGATGCCGTTCGATTGTGCTGCTGTACCCATCGCAGATCACTGACAAGACATGCCGTCTCATATTCCACCGCAGCCTCCAGCAACAGTTTTTCCCCGACAGCCGCAGCACTTCCCATGACCAGCAGAATGGTTCCAACAACCACCAATACTTCCATGCAGGAAAAACCTTCCTCTGATGTTCTCATGGGAAAAATCCCTCATACCATTGCAAAAGCCGGCTGCCATACAAAAATGCAATACATCCGCCCATCGATAGGAATGGGCCAAAGGGA
>JAFSWY010000290.1 GCA_017444295.1 Selenomonadaceae bacterium
ACGCCGTAACCCATGCCGAACAGAATGATGCTGTCGGGAACGCGTGGGAATCTTTGCCCGTTGGTCTTGTTCTCCGTGATGAACACCCGTCTCAAAGGCAGATGCAGTTTCGACAATTCCCCTGCCGACAGGGAGAATTGCTCCACCCCATGCCATCCCAGTCCCGCATCCAGCACCCGCACGCCGATGTTCGCCTGCCCTTCCATACGCATCTTCCAGACACGGCGCAGCTCTTCCATATTTCCTGCCGGTGCATCTGGATGCAAGGCTGTCCAAAGGGAACAGACGAGCCTTTGATGCCTTTCTATGAACTTCGTATCGAGTCCCGGCACATGGATTTCCCTCAAGAACCGGCCGGGATCTATCCCCTGCCGAAAGCACCTGCCCAGCTGCAGGAATTTCCTGCAATCCTCCCTGGGCCTGATCTGGCAATAATGCTGCAGAAGCCATTCCATTGCTTCCGGCAGTTCCCCTTCCATTTCCCGATAGCATGACAGGAATTCCCGGCTCTCTTTCTCCATTCCCAAAAGGGCAAAGGCATCCTCTGCCCTTTCCACAATGGCTCGTACAGGGACATTCGCCTGCCTTCCCAAAAGCTCGAATCTCCTGTTCTGCGTCTGGACGGTCCACAAGGCTCTCCCCCCGTCAGTATAGGGATTCCTCCAGAACTCAGCCCATGGACGCATCTCATTCATGCACCGGTCCTGTCCTACCCGCTCCTTCGTCGGAAGATACCTTGCCAGGGGGAACTTCAGGACAGGCTCTTCCTCCGGCAGCACAAGAAGCCGATAGAGGACCTTTTCCCTGCCCCGCAGCTTTTCCAGCATTTCCCGGAAGCCATCGGCCTCATAGTTCCCTGCCTTCCTTTTCTTCATGCTGCCTTCTCACCTCTTTCAGCTTATGGATGGTCAGATTGCGCAGATAGGACTGATGGATTCCATCGTCCTGATAGACAAATCCCACATGGGCCACAAAGGGCTCGATGGTGGCAATCTTCAAGAGCGGTGTAACCACGAGAAGCTGAAGATCCAGCTTCTTGAACAATTCCAGGCCAAAACGGGCGGAATCATCCGAGCTCTTCAAAAATGCCTCGTCAATGACCACAAAGCGGAAGGACTTCTCCCCAACGCGGCGTCCTGCCAATCCGAAATTGTAGATGATACTGGCCGCGAGAATCGTATAGGCCAGCTTTTCCTTCTGTCCGCCGGACTTGCCGCCGGAATCCGTATAGTGCTCATATTCCTCATCGGTTTCCCGCCAGCGTTCCGTCGCCGCAAAATTGTACCAATTCCGCACATCGATGACATGGGCGCACCATTTCCTGTCCTCGTCCACATGGTTTGGCCGTCCCTGCAGCCTTCCCACGATGTCGGCGACCTGCTGGAATTTCGTCTCGCTGTAGGCATCATCACTGCCCGTATAGGCATCATCCGTACATGCCCTGAGCTGGTTCCGGAATTCCCGCACCATATCCGACGGGGCATCACGATACTCCAGCTGGATATAGCGATTCTCGTTGTAATCGATCTCCGCAAGGGACTCATTGATCATATGGATGCGTTCCTCGATTTCACGGCACAATTCCGCCATATGGTTCTGGAACAAGGTGATCTCATGGATGGTATTCGTCTTCAAGAGTTCGCGGAACTTCGACTCAAAGCGCGGCAAATCATCGCGCCGCAAGCGTTCAAGAATGGCACGATATTCTTCCAGCGCCTCCGGGTCACTGGCAATATCATTGGTCTGCTCCGGATAATCCATCTTGAATTTTGTCATGCCCCCGACCATGTCCTTGAGATAGCCGGCCTCTGCATCTGATGCCGCCTTGATTTGGCCGGACAGCCACTTCTGGTATTCCAATTCCTGCAAGGCCCTCTTCGCATACTCATATCCATTGGGAGACAATGCCTGGACGGCACACTTCTCCAAAAGCGGATACATCTGGTTCCTCTTTTCTACGGGAAAGACACGGATGGCATTAAGCAGGGCATTCACATCCTCGTTCAAGGTGGAAATCCGTCCATTGAGCTGGCTACGCTTCTCGCGCAGATCTTCATACTCAAATTTGAGAGTCTCTGCCTCTATTTTCAGCTTCCCTGCCCGCTTTTCCAGTTCCAGATAGATATCGTTCTCCTGCCGCAGCTTTTCAATCATGCCCCGGATGCGCCGCAGCTCTTCTTCCACGGAAAGCAGATCGATTTTCTCAAAAGCATCGATTTCCTTCAGGGACTCGATGCCGCGAGTTTTTTGGGCAATCTTCTTTTTCTCCGATTCATTGGCTCTCAATTTCTTCCGAAAAAATTCCTTTTCGCCCTCACAGTTTCGCCATTCCTCTTCCAATGCCTGCACCTTCTTCACATTGGAGAAGCCCAGCACATACTGCCGCTTGTCCCGGATGTCATGCCGGTCGTCCTTCTCATGGCGGCGGCCGTTAGTCTTCACCTGTCCCGCAATGCTCAGAGCGAAATCCTGTTGCCGGAAATCCTTGATGCTCTCACAGCAGACATGGTGGAAACGGTTCCTGATCTCTGCGGCAAGCCAGTTGAAATAGGGCGAATCCTCATTGAATGCGAGCTTTCGGCAGACCCTGTCCTCCTCCATGGAGGAGAAATCCGTTGGCTCCGTGTATTCCGGCACACGGTAATATACAATCCGCATGTGCAGGTGATGATGTTCCATCCAATTGGCAACCTCACCGTAATGCACCTGCGGCACGAGGAGGGAAATGCCCAGCCCCCGAAGCAATCGCTCGATGGCGCCTTCCCACTCCTCTTCCTCTTCCCGGACTGCCATGAGCTCTCCTGCAAAAGGAAGTTCGTCCTCGGCAAGCTCCAGATCCTCGCAAAGCCTCTGGCGCAAATCGACAAACTCCCGCGGGATATTCGATTTCCTCTGGCGCAGGGAATGGATTTCTGCCTCCAATTCCTTGGCGGATCTCTCTGCCTCCTCATAATTGCGCCGGAAATCGTCATGTTCCTGCACAAGCTCTTCCTCGCGATGCCCGGCTTCCTCAAGCATCTCCTGAAGCCTGTCCCTGTTCCCGGCAAATTCCTTCTCGTTTTCCGGGATCCCAAGCCCCAGCGATTTGGCATATTTCCCGTAAGTTTCAACGGCTGCCTCGCGATGCACCTTCTTCATTTCCTGGAGCTTTCGCTCATTCTCCATGGCCTCCAGTTGCTGGCCGCCATTTTTCTCCATCTCGCGGCGCACACTGCCAAGCCGTTCCTCTGCTTCCTCGAAATTCTTTCTCTTTTGCTCCTCCAGTTCCTTGCATTCGGCTGCCTGCACCTCTTTTTGCTTCAATTCCCCGGTCTTGTGCTCGTATTCCTTTTCCTTGAACCAACATGCCATTATATCCCGCATGCCTTGAAACTGCTCCCGCCTTGCCGATGCCTCCTCGAATTTCCTGCCTGTCGCATCGATGGGTTCCAGCATTTCCTGCTGCCTCTTCGCCTTGACCACCGACTGATGCGCCATCTCAAGGTCATGGAACTGCCGCAGGAGATTGTCCACATTGCGGCGGGTATCTGGCTCCTCCAGCATATTGCGGCGCACGAAATCCGTGAGGGAGTCTACCTTTTTCATGGAAACGGTCTGCTGGAAGAGATCCAGGGCCTGCAAGTGACGAATCCCGAACATGCGGCGAAAAGCCACCCCATACTGGGTATAATCATCATAGGTATGGACCTGCTGGTCAGACTCCAGCCGCTTGCGGAAGAGACGCATATCATTGCCGATCCTGCTGAACTGCTCGCCGATGGAAATCTTTTTTTCCGCAAGGACGAAGAAACGCCGGGGTGTCCTCTCCGCCTCATCACGGAACCAAAAGACCTGTGCCAGGGTGACCGTGCGAGAAAAATTCCTGTCACAGAACACGCCGAGAATGACACTGTAGGAATTCTTGTCCCGAAGGGACTCCGGGATTCCCCCGCCTTCCTCCGTACTTTTCTGCCCATAAAACCCCAGCACATAGGAGCGGATGCTCCGCTCCCTCGCGCCAGCATCAGCCGCCTGGTTGTACGTGACCCGCTTGGGGGGCACGAGCAAGGTGAGAATCGCATCCACCAGCGTGGACTTGCCGGAGCCCACATCTCCCGTGAGCAGAGAGGTGTCTCCCTGCAGCTCCAGTGACCAGACCTTGTCATGGAAGGTTCCCCAATTGTAGACCTCCAGCCGATCGAGGCGGAATCCCAAGGGATCGGGATTCTGTCCCCCTTCTTCACTCATCGTGAATAAGTCCATCCTCTGCCTCCTCTCCTTCTGCGACGACAAGCTGTGCGCCATATTCCTTGTATTCCTCCAGCCGCTTGTCAAAGGCATTCAGCCATTCCGCATCAATGAAACTCCGGATGATCGGACGCACCTCGTATTCCCCTTCTTCACCGATTTTTCGAAGCACTCCCATATCCACAGCCTTCTGGATATGCTTCTCCACCTGCTTGATGAACAGTTCCTCATTCGTTGCCACGGGCAGGAACACCTCCAGCCCCCTACGCATTTCCAATGTGCTCACGATCAATTTCTGGTCACCATTGGAGGAATCGAATTCTCCCAAACGCTTCCGCAAAAACACCAGAAGCATGCTCAGCCCATAGCCCACGGGGCGTCGCTGCACAAGGCGCGGCACGCCATCCACATCCATTTGGCGAAGGTAGGCATAGCCATCCAATTCCTCACAGAAAATCTCCAAACCGATTTTTGCAAGATACTCTTTCAACCCATCCCTGTTCTTCAGGATGTCCTGCCAAAGCCCCTCGTCCTTCTGACGGTCCACAACGCCCTTCAGCAATGCTATGCAGGCACGGGCAAAGGACAATTCCTGCTCATTCATTTCTTCCATCTATCCTCACGCCTTCCTTCGATATACCACCTTTTCGCATTGCACCTGAAGCCTCTGCCCGCCATGGACAAAGGAAAGCTCTCCCCAATCGTCCTCCTGGAAGGCCTCTCCTTCCTCGCGTCCTGCCAGGACAAAATAGGCCAGCAGTTCCATGAGCCCGTATTGCAGCGGATAGTGCTCCAAAACTTCCTGAAGCGTCACCTTCGGCTGCTCTTCCAGCAGGGCATCGATGTTTTGCCGCAGGCGTTGGGGATCGATGCGCTCCTGCCGCACCAAAGCCTCCAAATTCCCGCCCGACCCGGTGCCCTCTTCCAGCACGCGATTCTCACGCTTCGTCCGCTTCGTCGGCGTGAACAAACGCCGTTCCAAGGGAAAATGCAGGTCCGGCGAAGCCTCATCCATATACATGACCACCCCACGGGGAAAAATATCCCGCACTGACATTGCCTTCGCTTCCACCTGCTGTATCAGCCGATAGATATACCGCTCCTCCCGAAGGTACTTTTCATCCACATAACGGCGAAGCTGGGCAGATATCTCACGCAGGGTCTCCTGCACCGCAGAAGCCGCCCGGATCCATTCATAGTCAATGGAGCGCAGGGGATGCTCCGCCATCGTCTCATGCAGGCTCTCAATCTCATTCAACCTGCCCATCAGATTCTGGAATTCTTCCTGTTGCTGCGTGGCCATGAGGTACTTCCAGAACATCTGGAAGCTCTTGCCCTGCTCCGAGGTCCGGATTTCCTCATCCTTCGCAAATATCTTGTCCAGAAGCTCGCCCTTCCCCTGTGTCCAGATGATGATTTCCTCCTGGATCTGCCGCTGGAGCAACCGAAAATTTTCCTCCACCTCGCGGAAATCCGACAAAATGCTCTCCGCCGTGGATTCTGCCTGCAGGAAACGCTCCTTCATCTGAACGGCATCCAATCGCGGCTTCACCTCATCGACACTCTCGATTTCCGCCAGTTCCGCCTCAATCTCCGCCTTCTGCTGTTCCAGCCACTCCCGCCGCATCCGGGGATTCGTATCCGAGTCCCGAACAATCTCATTGAGCAGCTGGAACACCGTGTGGAGCCGCGACTCGGTGCCAATGAACTCCTGTCGACGCAGCCGCACCAGCCATTCCACTGCTTTCTGCGCCGATGCGGTGAGGTCATAATGCCATTCATCGTCGTAATGATATTTCCGCAGCCATCCGTGCTGGGCATCTGTCCAAAGCTCCAGATACTCCCTGGGCGAGCGGGAAAATTCCTCATCGGGATAGTCCTGGCCAAGCTGCTCAAGGTAATCTCCCAGATGCTCCACCAATTCACCGGCAGGAATCCCCCGTTTCTTCCTTGCAAGAAATTCCCGATAGAAAAAAGACGCAAGAAATGCAGCCTGATCTGCTGTCAGCAAGCGCCAGGCTGCATTTGTCATCCTGAGTGTCCGCAAGTACTCATAGGTCATGTTATCGTCTGTTTTCGCCAAGATCCAGCCACCCTATCCTTGTTCCCATTCCTCTGCCAGTTCCTTAAGGTATCGTGAAACAGCGTCCTTCCAATCGGGCAATCTTTGGAAACCCGCCCGGTCAAGGCATTTCTTGCTCATGCGGGAGTTCTTGGGACGCGTCGCCTTCGTGGGATATGCGCTCGATAGCACATGGGTCACTTTCACGGAACGCCCCGCCTGACGAAAGACTTCCTCCGCCAGCTCCGCCCAGGAACAGGTGCCCTCATTCGTCGCATGATAAACTCCATACTTCTCGCTCCTTGCCATATCGACAATGAGACGGGCCAAATCGCGGGTATAGGTGGGAGAGCCCACCTGGTCGGCAACCACCGTGAGTTCCCTGTGCGTCTCGCTGAGGTTCAGCATCGTGCGGATAAAATTCTTGCCATGGATGCCGAACACCCAGGAAATGCGGACGATGAAATACTTCTCCAGAAGTTCCCGCACTGCCTCTTCCCCGGCCAGCTTCGAGCGCCCATAGGCATTCGTCGGCCCCTTGGGGGCATCCGGCTCATAGAACGCCTCCCCATCCCCCGGGAATACGTAGTCCGTACTGATATAGATGAGCTTCGCACCAATATCCAGGCAGATCCCGGCGATATTCCGCACCGCATCGGCATTGACCGCCTGTGCGAGCTCCGCTTCGTCCTCCGCCTTGTCCACGGCAGTATAGGCCGCACAGTGCACCACCACATCGGGAGCATAGTCCTCGATGCACGCCCTCGCCGCTGCATGATCCGTCAAAGAGAACTCCTTGCGGCCGCATCCCTTGGCAGGAATCCCTGCCGCTTCCAGCTCGCGCATGACATCAAAACCAAGCTGCCCCGTCACGCCTGTAACCAAAACCTTCATAAGCCCGCCCCCATCTCTTTTCGGACAGTCTGCAAGGCAGAAAGAACCACATCGTCCATGTCATAATACTTGTATTCCGCCAGGCGCCCGCCGAAAATGACATTCTTCTCCTCCGCCGCCATGGCCGCATACCGCTCATAGAGCGCCTGGTTCCGCGCATCGTTGACGGGATAATAGGCCTCTTCCCCCGGCCTCCAGTCCGCAGGATATTCCTTCGTCACATAGGTCACAGGCTGGGTGCCGAACTCAAAATGCTTGTGCTCGATGCTCCGCGTGTAGGGGATTTCCCGCTCCGTAAAATTCATGACCGCAACGCCCTGATGGTTCTCTTCCTCCAAGCGCTCCGTCTCGAAGCGCAGACCGCGATACTCAAGCCGTCCCAAGGAATTATCGAAATAGGCATCAATTGCGCCCGTATAGACGATCTTCTCCGCCAAAGCGGAAAGCTCCCCCCTGTGCTCATTGAAATCCACGCCAAGCCGAACCTCAATCCCTTCGAGCAATGCCTCGATGAGCCTGTTGTACCCCCCTATGGGAATTCCCTGGTACCTGTCATTGAAATAATTGTTGTCAAAGGTATACCGCACGGGAAGCCGCTTGATGATGAAAGCGGGAAGCTCCCGGCAGTCGCGGCCCCATTGCTTCTCCGTGTACCCCTTGATAAGTTTTTGGTAGATATCCGTCCCCACCAGGGAAATCGCCTGCTCCTCCAGATTCTTCGGCTCCCCCTTGACGGCCAGACGCTGCCCGGCAATTCTCTCCTGCGCCTCCTTCGGCGTCACCACGCCCCAAAGCTTGGAAAAGGTATTCATGTTGAAGGGAAGATTGTAAAGTTCCCCCTTGTAATTCGCCACAGGCGAGTTCACATAATGATTGAATTCCACAAAACGGTTCACATATTCCCAGACCTCACGGAAACTGGTGTGGAAAATATGCGCGCCGTACTTGTGGATGTGAATGCCTTCCTTTTCCTCGCAATAGACATTGCCACCCAAATGGCTCCGCCGCTCCACCACAAGACATGTCTTTCCCGCTTCCTTTGCCTCATGGGCAAAGACGCTGCCAAAAAGCCCGCTGCCAACGATCAGATAATCGTACACGCCCTTCTGCACCTCACTTCCAACATTCCCCAATAGGAAAAGTATAGCACGAAAGCAGAGCCAAGCACAACGACAACTTCAGGGGGTGTTGAAAAACTCCACCTAACCGCGTCTTTACAGAACAAGTGTTTCATGATAAAATGAGGTAAACATTTGTTCTGCACGAGGTGTTTTTATGGAACTCAACGAAAAACTGCGCATCCTGGGAGATGCTGCAAAATACGATGCGGCCTGCACATCCAGCGGTGCCGACCGCAAGGGCAGCAGGGGCAGCATGGGAAGCGCCTGTGCCTCTGGCATCTGTCACAGCTTCGCAGGAGACGGGCGCTGCATCTCCCTGCTGAAGGTCCTGCTGTCCAACGCCTGTGCCTATGACTGCGCCTATTGCGTGAACCGCCGTTCCAATGACATCCCCCGTACCTCCTTCACACCAAGGGAGCTCGCAGACCTCACCATGCAGTTCTATCGCCGCAACTACATCGAGGGACTGTTCCTGAGCTCCGGCGTCATCGGCACCCCCGACAATACCTGCGAGAAAATGATCGCCGTCCTCCGCATCCTGCGGGAGGAATACAGGTTCCGGGGCTATATCCACGCCAAGGCCATCCCCGGCGCAGATCCCATCCTCATCCGGCAGCTCGGCCTCCTGGCCGACCGCATGAGCGTGAACATCGAAATGCCCTCCAGCGCGAGCCTCACACAGCTCGCACCCAACAAGACGAAAAAGGCCATCCTCGCCCCCATGGGCTACATGCGCCAGCGCATCGAGGAAAACAGCCGCGACCTCGTCCGATACCGCCATGCGCCGAAATTCGCCCCGGCAGGGCAGAGCACCCAGATGATCATCGGCGCATCCCCGGAAACGGACTACCATATCCTGAAGCTCAGCGAAGGGCTCTATCGTCGGTACGGCCTGAAGCGGGTCTTCTTTTCCGCCTACGTTCCCGTCGTTCCCCATCCCCTGCTGCCGGGAGCAGGCACGCCCCCACCTCTCTGGCGGGAGCACCGTCTCTACCAGGCCGACTGGCTCCTGCGGTTTTACGGGTTTGCGGCAGATGAACTGTTGGACGAGGAACACGCTGCCCTTCATCCCTATCTGGACCCGAAATGCCATTGGGCCCTCCGTCACAGCGGCCTCTTTCCTCTGGAAGTCAACCGCGCCTCCCACGAGGAGCTCCTGCGGGTGCCTGGCATCGGCGCGAAGAGCGCCTGGCGCATCCTCCAGGCCCGCCGTGCCTGCCCCATCAGTTGGGATGCGCTGGAGAAAATCGGCGTTGTCGTGAAGCGCGCCCAATATTTCCTTCTCTGCCGCGGAAAAAAGAAGCCGGGACTGGAAACAAAGAGAAGCACCCTCCTCGCCGCCATGATGTCGGAACGCGAAAGGAAACGATATCTTCTGGAGAGCGGCGATGTACAGCAGCTTTCCCTCTTCGAACCGGAAAGCGCGCGCTTCCTTTCGGCACACCGGGAGATGGAATCCCTTCCACTGCCTATGTAACGGAGAAACAAAATGAACCAAACCGCCCTTTCCTATCGCTACGACGGCACCTTTGACGGACTGATGTGCTGCGTCTTCGAAAGCTACATGAAAAGAGAGCTTCCCACGGAAATTCTGGGGCCGGACACAGGGGAAGAGAATCTGTTCGGCGCCAAGGACATCCTGACCGACGAAGCCAACGCCCAGCGCGTGCTGCGCTCCATCCCCGCAAAAATCGGCCACGATGCCTATGACCTCGTGCAGCTTGCCTTCCTGACCTGCCTGCCCCAAAAAGAGCTTGCCATCCTTTCCTTCCTGCGGCAGGGATACCGTTACGGCCCCCGCATCATGGGATTTGCAGGCAATGAAACACTGCACCACCTCACGGAAGCGGTAAAGCATCTTCAAAAAGAAGCGCATCTCCTGAAAGGATTCATCCGCTTCTCCATCCACCAGAACGTGCTCATCGCTGCCATCGGCCCCAAGAACTTTGTGCTGCCATTCCTTGCCCGCCATTTCAGTGAGCGCTATCCCGATGAACACTTCCTCATCTACGACGAGAACCATCACATGGCCCTGGTCTACCGCCCCTATGAGAGCGCCATCATCCCCATGGACAAGTTCCGTGCCGCCCCTCCGGACAAAGAAGAAGCGGCATTCCGCGCCCTTTGGAGGACTTTCTACGATGCCATCGAAATAAAGCCCCGCCATAACGAGAAATGCCGCCAGACACTCATGCCCAAACGATACTGGAAATACATGACGGAATTTGCCGCCTCAACAGTACATGCCGAAATCACTCAGCACAATACTGCATTCCGTCCTCATCCACCGGTTCCAGCAACAGGAAGAAAGCACTCAGATCCACATGGATTATGGTGTCCTCGCCCTCCTTCGCCTCCGGATTGCCGTTGAAACGCTCGCTGTACACCATGGAAACCGCATGGCAGTAGTCATTGACCTGCTCCTTGAACGCATTGGTTTTCTGGCTGCACACAGGCCGCCCAAAACGGAACACCGTCCCCACGGGGAAATACCCTTCCACATACACACGGTTTGGCAAATAGCCCGTCGCCTCCACAAAGGGAATCGGAACCTTGGAACGGAAAAACCTGCCCTCAAACTCAAATCCTTTGATGCTCATGTTGCCCTTCCTTTCTCATCTGCAATACTGTGGTTCATTCGCGATAGGCATCATGGATTCCTGCAAGAATTCAAAATTCGTCCCAAAATTCCTGCCCATCCTTTTCTTCCTTTGCAACTTCCGTCTGCAAATCCTGTCTCGGCTCCACGCCTGCCAATGGAATCCTTAGATGGATTTCCGTGCCCTTCCCAAGCTCGCTTTTTAAAGTGATTTCAATATCATGTTGTTCAGCAATCCAGCGGGCGATGGACAGCCCTAATCCGGTTCCGCTGACGCCTCCCTCCGCTTTCGTGCGGGAGCTGTCCACGCGGTAAAAGCGCTCAAAGACCTTTTCCTGGTTCTCCGGGGCAATGCCGATGCCCGTATCCCCCAAAACCAAATGGAATGCATTTTCCTCACGTCTGGACTCCGCATAGATCCTGCCGCCTTTTGGCGTGTACTTCTGGCTGTTCTCAAGAAAAATCCGCAGCATCTGACGGATGGTCACCTGGTCAGCATAGATGTTCCCCTCGTCATTCCGACGGAGTTCCACCTCATGCTCCTTTGCCACCAGCTTGAATTTCTTCATGACATCCGCCACAAGCTCAGAGAATTCCAGGAGTTCCTTATGGAGCACCTGCCGTTTCTGGTCGGCCCGGGCGAGAAAAAGGAGCTTCTCGATGAGCTGCTGCATATCCTCCGCCTCCGAGCGGATGGAGGATATGCCCTCATCCAGGATCTTCGGGTCCTCACGACCCCATCGGCTCAAGAGGTCGGAATAGCCGAGAATCACCGTCACAGGCGTGCGCAGCTCATGGGAGGCATCCGACACGAACTGCTGCTGCTGACGAAACCCTGCCTGCAGACGATCCATCATGCGATTGAAGGTTTCCGCCAGTTCTGTCAGCTCATCCCTCCGACGCGCCATCACAGGAATGCGGCTGCTCATGCGCTCCACTTCCACACGCCTCGCCATGCGGGTAAAGGTGCGGATCGGCTTCAATATCCTGCGGCTCACGAAAAACCCCGCCGCAAGGGCAATGAGGAACCCAAGGATATTCGTGATGAACAGTCCCCAGAGAAGTGTCTGCAGAAACTCCTTTTCCGCCGTAATGGTCTTGAAGAAATGCAGCTCGTAAAGCTGTCCATGCTGCATGACCTGCACCTTGGCGCAATAGATGCTCATGTTCCCAAAATCCGCCACGCCCATCCTGGGATTTGCAAGGAACGGCTGATGCTTCCGCAAATTCCTTTCCACTCGCTCAATGGAGGGATAATGGGCATCATTCTCCAGGATTACCCGTCCCGAGATATCCGTCACCCGCAGGACAACACCGGGCAAAAGAGGATCGTCCCGCCAGAAATCGGGAGTGAAAAGCTCCCCCCGCTCCACTTTGCCCATGGCATTCCTCATGCTGATGTCCATCTCGATCTCTGCCTGATGGTAGAAGCTGAAATAAACCCCCGCCCCCGTGATGGCACTGGTGACGAGGAGCACAACACAGAGAATGGCCGCATAGAGCAGGGTAATCTTCATGGAAATGCGGGGATAGATCAACCGGTCGGAAATCTCCTTCCACCAGACACGCCAGACTCCCATGGGCTACTCCTTGATCACGTAGCCGACGCCGCGCACCGTATGGATGTACTTGTCCTGGAACTTGTCGTCGATCTTCGCCCTCAGATAGCGGATGTAGACATCCACCACATTGGTATCCCCCACATAGTCATACCCCCACACCTTCTGCAGGATCTGGTCACGGGTCAGCACCATGCGCTTGTTTCGAATGAGATATTCCAGAAGGGAATATTCCTTCTTCGTCAGCTCCACATTCTCCCCCTTCACCTGCACCTCATAGCGGCCGGGATAGAGGACGAGATTCCGCACCACCAGCTTCTCCTCCCCGGAGTCCGTATCCCGGGGCGCATGCTTTCGGAGCGCCGCCCGGATGCGCGCCAGAAGCTCCTGTATGGCAAAGGGCTTCGTCATATAGTCATCCGCGCCAATGTCCAAACCGTTCACCTTGTCCTCGATTTCATCCCGTGCCGTGAGCATGATGATGGGAATGGAGGATACCTCCCTGACCCTGCGGCAGATCTCCATGCCGTCCATGTCCGGCAGCATGACATCCAAAAGCACGATGTCATGGTTCTCCTGCACGATGCGCTCAAATGCCCTGCGCCCGTTTGCCTCGGTCTCCGCCCGGAAGCCCTCATGCTCCAGCTCGATCTGCAAAAAACGCGCAATGCGCGGCTCATCCTCCACAATAAAAACACGTATTGGCTCTGCCACTTTCATCACTCCTGTCAATCAAGCTACATCAATCATACTACTGTATGCATCGCAAAGGAAAGCCGCAACGCGCATTTTTACTGGAATTCTAACCCATTTTTCCCTGGGCTTTTGCCATGAACTTTTCCCGAAGCACGGCAAAGCGCTGATGGGTCCCGGAGCCGATTTCCTCCTTCCCGTCAAAGGCCCGCACCGCAAAGACGATCTTTCTGTCATCCACCTCAGTGACCTCCGCCTCGGCACGCACCCTCATGCCCACAGGAGTTGCCGCCTTGTGCTGCACATCAAGGGCGATG
>JAFSWY010000291.1 GCA_017444295.1 Selenomonadaceae bacterium
CTGTTTTCCTCAGCATTCTCCAAGGTGAAAAAGTATTGGAGCATGGAAAGAGTCAGTGTCTTGCCGAAGCGGCGGGGGCGTGTAATCAGGGTGATTTCCGTTTGGATATCCAACAAATCCCGAATAAACCGTGTCTTGTCAACGAAATAGTATTCCCTCCGGATCAGTTTCTTGAAATCCTCAATGCCTACGGGCATGGGACGTTTTCTTTCCTGCATTGCAAGCACCTCCGATACATGCACTTCTCTTGCGTTCACCTGCAAGACTCTCCCTCCGCCCCTTCGGGGCACCTCCCTCCCGAAGGGAGGCTCTTATGCCCCCTCTGGGAGGGGATGTCAGCAAAGCTGACAGGGGGAGACTGCTGCAAGGTTTCTTCTTCCTTCCAGTATAGCACAGTTACGCTGCTGTTCCAATGACTGCTGCCATCGGAGATGCCGCCAATCTACACAAAAAGTGGTAGGGATTTTTCCTTCCGGTTGATGAAATCCCAAGCATTTGATATGATAAAAGTTATTCATTGATTTTAATAGCTTAAGGACTGTTTGCCATGAAAAATGCCTATTTTGACCAAGCCCTGGATTTCCTGCGCCGCTTCTACGGCTACAAATCCTTCCGCCCTGCACAGGAAACCATCATCGAAAGCCTGCTCGCCGGACGCGACACCGTTGCCATCATGCCCACAGGCGCGGGAAAGTCCATCTGTTTCCAGATTCCCGCCCTCATCATGCCCGGCATCACCCTCGTCATCTCCCCGCTCATCTCCCTCATGAAAGACCAGGTGGATGCCCTCGTGGAACAGGGCATTCCCGCCACCTTCATCAACAGCAGCCTGAACCTCAGGGAGTCCCGCCGCCGCCTCTCCGACATCGCCTCGGGATGCTGCAAGCTGGTCTATGTGGCACCGGAGCGGCTGGACACGGAATACTTCCATTCCGTCCTGGAGCAGGTGGAGATTTCCATGATCGCCGTGGACGAGGCCCACTGCCTCTCCCTATGGGGGCACGACTTCCGCCCCAGCTATCGGCAGATCGCTCCCTTCATCGCAGGCCTCCCCAAACGCCCCCTCATCGGCGCCTTCACTGCCACTGCCACGCCGGAAGTCCGGGATGACATCATCTCCCTGCTGCGCCTCCGCCAGCCCGCCATCCATGTCAGCGGCTTCGACCGCCCCAACCTCTTCTTCCGCGTGCTCCGGGGCGAGGACAAGCAGAAATTCGTCGTGGACTACGCGAAGAAACACGCCTCGGAGTCCGGCATCATCTATGCCGCAACCCGCAAGGAAGTGGACAAGCTCTACACCCTGCTCAGGAAGCGGAAGCTGGCCGTGGGCAAGTATCACGCGGGCATGAGCGACCGGGAGCGCACAGCGGTGCAGGAGGATTTCATCTACGACAACCTGCAGGTCATCGTTGCCACCAACGCCTTCGGCATGGGCATCGACAAGTCCAATGTCCGCTACGTCATCCACTACAACATGCCAAAGAATATCGAGTCCTACTATCAGGAGGCAGGGCGGGCAGGACGGGACGGGGAGCCCGGCGAGTGCATCCTGCTCTTCTCCCCGCAGGACACCATGACCCAGCGCTACCTCATCGACGTCTCCACGGAGAACGAGCAGCGCAAGGTCCACAACCTCCACTGCCTCCAGCGCATGGTGGATTACTGCCACACCCCGGAATGCCTGCGCCGCTTCATCGTGAACTACTTCGGCGACACCACCGCACCGGAAAACTGCGGCAACTGCAGCAACTGCACCAGCGATGCCGAGCGCATCAATGTCACCATCGACGCCCAGAAGGTCTTTTCCTGCGTCTACCGCATGCACGAGCGCTTCGGCCTGACCCTCGTCGCCCAGGTCCTCAAGGGGTCCAGCGAACAAAGGGTGCGGCAGCTGCACTTCGACCAGCTTTCCACCTACG
Organism: Selenomonadaceae bacterium; assembly: GCA_017444295.1. Taxonomy (GTDB): domain Bacteria; phylum Bacillota; class Negativicutes; order Selenomonadales; family Selenomonadaceae; genus UBA3796. The sequence continues at coordinate 1,920 of JAFSWY010000291.1, forward strand.
GACTGTTCCGCAAGAAGACGCTGGCCGACATCAAGCTCATGATCCAGCGCTTCATCGCCACGGACTACCTCATGCTCACGGAAAGCGAATACCCCGTGCTGAAACTCCGCCCTTCCGCCTATGAGGTCCTCAAGGGAAAGAGGCAGGTCTTCCATCTCATCGAAAAGGAAAAAGAGGCCGCACCCCAAACGGATACGAGCCTCTTCACTGCCTTGCGGGAACTCCGCAAAACCCTCGCCCAACGGGACAACGTGCCCCCCTATGTCATATTTTCCGATGCCACCCTGCAGGACATGTGCCGCCTGCAGCCCAAAACCCTTGAGGGAATGCTGGAGGTCAAGGGCGTCGGCGAGGTGAAGCTGGAAAAATACGGAAAGGAATTTCTCGACTGTCTGCAGAAATTCCACTCTCGCTAATTATTTTTTCTCAGCCTCCGCCGTGAGTTTTGCAAGCACACTGTCATGAATCAGCTTTGCGTAAGCGACAGTCCCCTCGTCGTTGGGATGCACGTCGTCCTCCGTCAGCCATTCGGGATGCTGTGATGCCAGACTGTACCAATCGATGATGGTGAGATTGGGGTACCGGGCCGCCATTTGTGCCAGATAAGCATTGTTGGTGTCCTGCCACTTGAGATGGGGTGCATAGGTATTCACCCAGAAGATATGCCGGGAAGGGCCCAGGATTTCCATGAGGCGCTTCGTAATCACCTCGTAGCGCTCACCGCCGGAGACAGGCCCGTTGGTCCCAAGGGCAATGACAACGATATCACCCAACTTCCCTTGGGCCTGAAGAGCTTCGGCAACCTCGACGCCTCCACTCACATAGCGCGATGTCTCGGCATCCACGTAAGCATTCGGCATGACCGCCCTGATCTCGCTGGCCGAGCCCAGCATTACGGAGTCGCCGATACAGATGGCCCCTTCCAGGCTCACCCGGGGAGCTGCCTGTTCCTGCTTGGCAGCAAACCGGACGGACCCCTTCTGTTCCTTCAATGCCTTGGACTCCTGCTCCAAACGCGCCGCCAGTTCTGTCTGGACGTCCGACTTCTGGGACGCAGACACGACCAATCCATAGCAGCCATAACTGACGAACACACCGCCACAGGATGCAAACAACAGGAGAATGGCCGCCTTGACCGCCACAGACTTTGTTGCAGAAAAAAATCTGCGGGGATGCGCAAGGCAATTGACCAGCGCCTCAGACCAGATCGTGAGCAGGATGATAAATGCCAGTTCCTGCAGAGGAACCCACGGCCCCTTCATCTGGAAATGCCGGAAGAGGTAAATCACCGGATACTGCCACAGGAAGATGCCATAGCTATGCTTGCCCAGCCAGGAGAAAACCGGCTCATCCATGTACTGGGCCAGGGAAGAATTGGGACTTGCGATAAGACGCAGCAGGATGCAGAACACTATGGTCACACCAAGCATCCCACCCTGATAAGTCACGGGAAGGCTTCCGTCCATGGCCAGGAACGCGGCACCGATGATGCCCATGCAGAGGATTCCCAGGCTGCATTTCAGGAAAGCGGCCAGCCCGCGCCCCTTCCGCTCTGAGAGAACAATCTTCTTCGGCACCGCCGTGCCCTGGGCAAGTCCCATGACAGCCCCGAAAAGAAGGGCATAAACACGCGTATCCGTGCCATAATAAAGGCGGGTGACATCCATGTCCGGCGTATACAGGACAGGCATCACTGCTGCAGAGCAGAGACTCAGCAGGGCAAAAATCCCTATGGCCGACCTTCGGCCTGTCAGCTCATGCAAGGCCACATAAAGGCCGAAAAGAAGCGGCCAAACGAGATAATATTGCAACTCCACACCAAGGAACCACATATGGGTAAATGGAGACATGCTCGCAAGGCGGGTGAAGTAATCCGCGTTCTGGGCAATCTGCCACCAGTTGTTGCAGCCCAAAAGAATGGATATGACCTCAGGACGCACCGCCGCCACCACGTTTGCGGCCAACAGATGGAACACCCCGATGGTAGTCAGGAGAAAGAGCATCAGGAGGGGATAGATGCGCTTTATGCGCCGCCAGTAATAGTTCAGCACACGAAAACGGTGTTCCTGCCATTCCCGCACAGAAGTATAGGACAGAAGATAGCCTGTGATGACAAAAAAGAAGGACACGCCCAAATAACCGCCGGGCAATTTATCGGGGAATATATGAAAAAATGTTACGCCCAGAATGGCCAGTGTCTTTAGGGCATCCAGACCATGGATATGTTTTGGCATAATATCAAACTTCCTTACCTCGAAAAAACAGACACAAACACGGAAAAACGAGAGCAAAACCGCTTGGGAACAGGCCCCGCCCTGTCTCGCATCTCACACATCGCCACATGTTAGCACAAAAAAATGAAAAAAGCAAGGACAAGGATTTTTGCAATAAATGGCGAATAAAGATAAAAAACAAAAATATAGATGACCTTGCGGACTATGAGGGAGGATGATTGCCTTGACCCTGTTCTGGATTGCATTACTGCCGATTCTCTGGCTCATCGTTGCCTTGAGCGGACTGAAAATGGCAGCCTGGAAGGCCTGTCCTGTCGCACTTGCCATCTCCCTGTTCGCAAGCACGAAGTTCTTCGGCATGCCCTGGGAACACACCGTCACAGCGGCTCTCGAGGGAACCGCCCTCGCCTGCTGGCCCATCCTGCTCATCATCACCGCCACGATCTACACCTATCATCTGTCCGTCCACACCAAGGGCATGGATGTCATCAAGGCGATGCTCACCTCCGTCAGTACGGATGGGCGAATCCTCATCCTGCTCATCAGTTTCGGGTTCGGCGGTTTTCTGGAAGGCATGGCAGGATTCGGGACGGCAGTTGCCATTCCAGCCAGCATGCTCGCCGGGATGGGTGTCCATCCGGTGACAGCCGTCGCTGTCTGCCTCATCGCAAACTTCGTTCCCTCGGCCTACGGCTCCATCGGCATCCCCATCGTCACCCTTTCCAGTGTCATGGGGACGGATCCCGTGCAGATTGCCACCTATGTCGCCCTGCAGCTCTTCCTTCTCTCTTTTCTCTGTCCCTTTCTCATGGTCATTGTCGCCGGGCATTCCATAAAAGCCCTCAAAGGCGTGTTTCCCATTTGTCTCGCTGCCGGGCTCGCCTTTGCTTCCACGGAGCTCATCGTTTCCTATATAATAGGTGCAGAGCTTGCAGGCATCGCCGGCTCCATCCTCACCATGGCCGCCATCGTTGCCGGTGCAAAGCTCTTTCCCACCGGGGAAAACGAGTACACCATGCCTTCCCATGGAACCGGTTCTCCGATTTCCTTCCCCCAGGCCTTCATGGCCTGCCTTCCCTTCCTGCTCATTTTCGTCTTCCTTCTGCTCAGCAGCAAGCTCTTCCCCTTCATCTACGAGACCCTGATCATGTTCCAGACCTCCGTGCTCATCTATCAGGGCGAGGGGGGCATTCCCTACACCTTCTACTGGATTGCCACGCCGGGCATGATCATCTTCCTCGCAGCCTTCGTCTCCGCCCTCGCGCAGAAAGTTCCCATCCCTGAGATGCTCGGTGTCCTGAAAAACACCCTTCTCAGCCTTCGCCCCACCTTCATCACCATCATCACCATCATCGCCACGGCAAAAGTCATGGGCTACAGCGGCATGACCACCTCCATTGCCGACATGACCGTTGCCGCAACGGGAACGATGTACCCCTTCATTTCCGCCTTCATCGGTTCCATCGGCGGGTTCATCACCGGGTCGGCCACCTCCACCTGCATCCTGCTCGGCAAGTTGCAGATGGATGCCGCCATCGCCATTGGCGCAAGTCCCGCTGCGCAGGCATGGATTGCCGCCGCCAATGCGACAGGCGCCTGCGCGGGCAAGCTCATTGCCCCTCAGAGCATCGCCATCGGCGTGGCGGCCATCGGTGCAGCCGGAGCAGGCTCCGAGAGCAGGCTCCTCTCCCTTACCATGCGGATCTACGTGCCTTTCATCCTTCTTCTGGGCACGATCGTCTATTTCGGCAGGGTATTGGTGGAATGACGTTCCATGGCCTCCTCCCGGCTCTCCCTCCCTGCCATCTGCACATAGATTGCCGCCTCCAGCGGCGTCATCTTCTTTGTCGTCGTGCTGTTTGACTGCATCTCCATGAGATGCCCGTCCACATCGTACAGCATCTCCTCCATCATGATTTGGAAGTTGTCCCTCTCCTGTTTTATCCGTGTCCCACGGAAATCCTCCACGAGAACATAATCGCATCCCAGGCTCTTTCCCTTCTCGCAAAGCGCTGAAAGGCCTGCCTTCTCCGGCTCTTCCCCAAAGACCGGCTGGCTGATGCGGCCACAGATAATATCCTTTACCGCCTCCCGCATATAGGACTCGTCACCTGCAATCTCCTTGTCCATTTGAATGTCCATATAGGGAACATACACCCTAGCCGCCACACTCGGACAATTTTCCAGGTAATGGGTGGAAAGTTCTCCCGCATCCTTCCTGGCATCGTAAAAGTTCCGCAGGGCATCATCCAGATACACTGCCATGCTATGGGCAAACAGCTTGGAATTGCGGTTCTGCTTTCTGTCAATGCGGCTGCCAAACTGAACATAACCGCCGTGCACGGATTGAATGGCGCCTTGCACAGGATCGCCATCTATGACAATACGGGAAAGAGGAAATCGCGTCTCATACCGGCGGGCAAAGCGCTCATTCCCAACCGCCGGTGACCCAAAGGTGATGACATCCATCTGCTCCGGGGCAACGCCCATATCCGCCAGCCGTGCCGCCGCCAGAACCGCAACAGCTCCTCCAAGGCTGTGCCCTGTAAGGATGAGCTTCCTTTCTGGCTCCCCGCACAGCTTCCCTGCAATGATTTCCCCCAGGGTTTCATTTCCATTCCCATAATCCTTCAAGGGAGTTTTGAACAAGGCCGTCCAGGTATAATCATTGAATCCCTGGTGGACAAAGGGATAGGAGGCAGTATTCAGATCCTTCCTCTGGGCAAACTCAAGGAATTCCTGGGGGCTGGCACCTCCAAAAGGAACCCGGTGCATGCGAAGATCCACTTCCGCATCCTTCACACTGCTCGTCCCGGGAAAGGCAAGAATATAGATTTCCTGACCGGAATCCGGAATGTTTCGATGCACTAAAAAAGTGTTCGTATTGGCCGCATTGCTCTTCTCCCAAAAAGGCTCGTATTCCCAGCCCATTTCCTGCAATCGGTGGCGCACGATAAGATTAATCTCATCATCATAGGAGGACATGGAAACCAGGGCACAAAGCAGCTCCAATTGCGCCCGCCCCAAATCATTTCCCTCCGCTGCCGCGGAAGGCGGGACAGGCAGCAAAAAGATTGCCGCGAGAATCCATATCATGCATATCATAGTTGCAGCCTTTTTCCATCCCATACACATAAAAACATCTCCTTCCCTACCAAACTCCGTGCGAAACGGTGTTTCGCACTACGCCCTTACACGAAATCTAACCGATTCTGCGCCCTTCGGGCTTGACTCGCTAAGATTTCATAGTAAAAAAAGCCCAGGCACTGCCTGAGCTGTAAAATCTGGTGCGGTGGATGGGACTTGAACCCATACGTCTTGTGAACACTACCCCCTCAAAGTAGCGCGTCTGCCAATTCCGCCACCACCGCGAAAACTATGAAATTTTGTGCACCATTTACCCCAATCGCTTTCGCTCTTGGACAGGTCAGTAGCGGTCAGCGTCAGCAAATCATCTGCGCCCTTTCGGGCTTGACTCTTTGGACGCTTAGCTCTGCATAAGCGATTCGCACACAACTGAAGTTGTGGCTCACTGCTTATCGCATACGACCTGTTACCCAATCGCCTTCAGCTCTTGGACAGGTCAGTATGGTGCGGTGGATGGGACTTGAACCCATACGTCTTGTGAACACTACCCCCTCAAAGTAGCGCGTCTGCCAATTCCGCCACCACCGCAACTTAACCATC
>JAFSWY010000033.1 GCA_017444295.1 Selenomonadaceae bacterium
AAGGCTTCTGATGAATGGGTTTGATTACCTTCGCAGTTTTGACAAAATCATCATCAACCATGACGAGGAAACCTCTCTTGTGGAGGATGGTGCCATGAATGAGGGTCATAGGAGCGCCATGCTTGGGATGAAGGGACGGCCCACCGTGGCGGAGGATATCGCCGTCATGCGGGATATCATGCTGGCGGAGTATGCGGATGCCAAGGTCCATGTGGCGCATATCAGCTCGGGGCGTGCCGTGGATATCGTGCGCCAGGCGAAGGCCCGCGGCGTCAAGGTCACGGCAGAGGTTACGCCGCATCATCTGACCATGACAGAGAATCTTGTGGACTTTACGGATACCTCAACGAAGGTCAATCCTCCCCTGCGCACAAAGGAGGATGTGGAGGCTGTTCTGGAAGGCCTCAAGGACGGTACCATTGACATGATCGTGACGGATCATTCTCCCCATGCCCAAGAGGAAAAGGACAGGGAATACATCTATGCGCCCAGCGGATTTCCGGGACTGGAAACCTCCCTTGGGGTTCTCCTTACCGATCTCTATCATGCGGGGAAGGTCGAGCTTCCTTTCCTGATCGAGAAAATGACCTATGCGCCGGCGAGGATTTTTGGCTTTGAGGCAGGATGCATCGAGGCTGGGATGCCTGCGGATGTGGTGGTCATTGATACGGAGCTGGAATGGACGGTGGACGAGAAGGCCTTCTATACGAAGGGCTCCCATTCTCCATTTGCAGGGAGGAAGCTCAAGGGACGCGCCGTCATGACTCTCGTGGATGGCAGGGTTGTCATGCGTGATGGCAAGGTTGTGGAATAAGGCAGGAGGTGTCATTTTGAAAGGCAAGCTGATTTTGGAAGATGGCAGCGAGTTCTATGGGACTTTGCTGAATGACAGCAAGGCAACCGGCGAGGTGGTATTCAACACGGGAATGACGGGATATCAGGAAATTCTTACAGACCCCTCCTACTGCCGGCAGATCGTGACACTTACCTATCCCATGGTGGGAAATTACGGCATAGCGGATGTGTTCATGCAGTCCCGCAAGTCCTTTGTGAATGGCTTCATCATCGGGGAACTTTGTGAGCATGGGAGCAACTGGCATTATGAGAAATCCCTGGCAGAATTCCTTGAGGAGCAGGGCATTCCCTGTCTCTATAACGTGGATACCCGTGCGGTGACGCGAAAGATCCGCTCCGCGGGGACGATGAAAGGAATCATTGTTGCTGCCGATGCCTCCAGGGAGGAGATTGACGGGCTGTTTTCCGTTCCCATCAAGACGGATGTGGTACAGGAGGTCACGACCCCGGAAGTCTATACGATGAATGCTGAAAAAGCAGATGCACCCCATGTGGTCTGCATGGATTTCGGCGTGAAGCAGAATATATTGAATTCCCTGTGCCAGATGGGATGCAGGCTCACTGTGGTTCCGGCCTGGACGAAGGCAGAGGAGATCCTGGCAATGGATCCCGATGGGGTATTCCTCTCCAATGGGCCGGGGGACCCGAAGGATGTCATGGATGCCGTGGAGGAAGTGAAGAAGCTCGTGGGCAAGAAACCGATGTTTGGCATCTGCCTGGGGCACCAGCTTCTTTCCCTGGCTTTTGGTGCGGATACCTACAAGCTGAAATTCGGCCATCGCGGCTCGAACCAGCCTGTGAAGAACCTGAAATCCGGGCGTGTCCATATTTCCTCCCAGAACCATGGGTATGCCGTGGACGAAAGATCCTTGAAGAATCTTCCGCTGGAAGTCACTCATATTTCTGTCAATGACGGTACGGTGGAGGGCGTTCGCCATACGAGCCTTCCCATCTTTTCCGTGCAGTATCATCCGGAGGCATCGCCGGGGCCGGATGACAATATGTATTTGTTCGATGAGTTTTGGGACATGCTGAACGAGGGGGTGTGATCTGTGCCAAAAAAAGAAAATCTGAAAAAAGTCATGGTCATCGGCTCCGGCCCGATCATCATTGGCCAGGCAGCAGAGTTTGACTATGCAGGCTCCCAGGCATGCCGCGCACTGAAAGAGGAAGGTCTTGAGGTTGTGCTGGTGAACAGCAACCCGGCTACCATCATGACTGATACCCACATTGCGGACAGGGTTTACATTGAACCTCTGACGGTGGAGTTTCTGGAGGAAATCATCTCGAAAGAGAAGCCGGACGGGCTTCTTGCCACGCTCGGCGGACAGGCGGGACTGAACCTTGCGGTGCAGCTTGCCGAGAAGGGAATCCTTGAGAAATACAACGTGGAGCTTCTTGGAACGCCTCTGAAGGCCATCGAGAAGGCGGAGGACAGGGAACTCTTTAAGGAGACGATGCAGAAGCTGGGAGAGCCGATTCCCGAGAGCACGATTGTGGAGGATGTCCACTCTGCCATCGAGTTCGCCAATGATATCGGCTATCCCATCATCGTGCGTCCTGCCTATACCATGGGCGGCACCGGTGGAGGCATCGCCGAAAACGAGGAAGAGCTCATTGAAATCGTCATCAAGGGCCTGAAATACAGCATGATCGGCCAGGTGCTCATCGAGCGCAGCGTGGCGGGCTGGAAGGAAATCGAGTACGAGGTCATGCGGGACGGCAATGACAACTGCATCACCGTCTGCAACATGGAGAATTTCGACCCCGTGGGAGTCCATACGGGGGACAGCATCGTGGTGGCGCCATCCCAGACTCTTACCGACCATGAGTACCAGATGCTTCGGAGCGCGAGCCTTCGCATCATACGGGAACTGGGCATCGAGGGCGGCTGCAATGCACAGTATGCCCTGGACCCGAACAGCAACCAGTATTATGTCATCGAGGTAAACCCTCGGGTGAGCCGTTCCTCGGCACTGGCCTCCAAGGCAACGGGATATCCCATTGCCAAGGTTTCCGCGAAGATTGCCATTGGATATTCCCTGGATGAAATCACGAATGCCGTCACCCAGAAGACGAAGGCCTGTTTTGAGCCTGCCCTTGACTACTGTGTCGTGAAGTTCCCGCGCTGGCCCTTCGACAAGTTCGTCTATGCCGACCATACCCTCGGCACGCAGATGAAGGCCACAGGCGAGGTCATGTCCATCGACAGGAATTTCGAGGGTGCGATCCTGAAGGCCCTGCGTTCCCTGGAAATCGGCGTCCATCGTCTGCACATGGAGAAAATGGATGCATGGGATGATGCACGGGTAAAGAAGAATCTTTCCCGCATCAACGACGAGAGGATTTTCGTGATTGCCGAGGCCTTGCGTCGCGGGCTTGCAGATGTGGATGAAATCCACGATATCACGAAAATCGACAAGTGGTTCATCCATAAGCTCAAGAACATCACGGATATCGAGCTTCGCATCAAGGGCGAGGAACTCACGCCGAAGCTTCTGAGGTCCGCAAAGGACGTGGGGCTTTCCGACCGTTCCATCGCCGAGCTTTCCGGCAAGACCACGGATGAGATCCGCACGCTGCGGAAGACCATGGATATCCTGCCCTGCTACAAGATGGTGGACACCTGCGCCGCGGAGTTCGAGGCAGCAACTCCTTACTATTACTCGACCTTCCATGCCCAGGAAGATGAGGTGAAGGTCTCCAATGCCCGCAAGGTTGTGGTTCTGGGCTCCGGCCCCATCCGCATCGGGCAGGGGGTGGAGTTCGACTATTGCTCGGTTCACTCCGTCTGGGCCCTTCGGGAGATGGGCATCGAGGCGATCATCATCAACAACAACCCGGAGACGGTTTCGACGGACTTCGACATTTCCGACCGGCT
>JAFSWY010000292.1 GCA_017444295.1 Selenomonadaceae bacterium
CCGCGATGCGGTCGGCAAACCCCAGGCGCTTCAAACCGGCCACGGCGAGGACGATGGCATCGAATTGCCCCTCGTCCAGCTTTCCCAGCCGTGTGTTCACATTGCCCCGCAAATCCTGTATGTCGAGATCCGGGCGCACGTGGAGGAGCTGCGCCCTGCGGCGCAGGGAGGAGGTTCCCACCCTTGCCCCCGGGGGAAGCTCCCCAAGGGAGCCGTAGCGGGAACTCACAAAGGCATCCCCCGCATCCAGCCTCCTGGTGACGGCGGAAATCACAAGCCCATCGGGAACCTCCGTGGGCATGTCCTTGAGGCTGTGAACGGCGATATCGATTTCCCCGTCCAGCATGGCCGTCTCCAGTTCCTTGGTGAAAAGCCCCTTGCCGCCGATCTTCGCCAGGGGCGCATCGAGAATGCGGTCCCCCTTCGTGGTCATGAGCCTTTTCTCCACCTGAAGACTTGGATATTCCCTCCGCAAGGAATCCGCCACATAGTCCGCCTGCCAAAGCGCCAGCTTACTGCTGCGCGTACCGATAACGATCCTGTTCTTTTCCAATGCCCTTTGTCTCCCCTATCGTGTCCAGCTTGAAAAGCGCCCGCATGGCATCCATGTAGAACTGCTGCTCCTCCGTGCCCGCCGAGGCATTGAGCTTCATCATCGGCATCCTCAGGAGCTTCCTGACAATCATGCGGGTCATCTGGTTGACCTGCCTCCATTCCCCTTCCGTGAGCCCCGGCAGCTTCGATGCCGCCCGCTTCATCTCACGGCAGCGGATGCGCTCCGCCCGGTCGGAAAGGAGTGCCATGAGAGGACGGAAGGAGAGGTACTGGAATTTCTCCCTGAGGGAGCGAACCTCTTCCTCCACGATCCGCAGGGCACCCTTGGCCTCCGCCCTGCGCGCCCGCACATGGTCGTCCACAACGGACTCCAGGGCATCGATATTGTAAAGAGTCACGCCCTTGATCTCCCCTGCCTCCGGGTCTACATCCCGCGGCACCGCAATATCAATGAAAAAGAGGGGCCTTCCCTTGCGCTTCGTCATGAGCTGGCGCGTCTCCCAGGATTTCACCACATAGTGGGGTGCTCCCGTGGAGGTCACGATGACATCCACATCCACAGCCCGTTTCAAGGCCCCCTCGAAGGGAATCGCCTCCCCCTCAATCTCGTCAGCCAGTTCCCGGGCCTTCTCGATGTGGCGGTTGGCCACGTATATCTTCTGCACCCCATGGGAAATGAGATGCTGGGCTGTGAGCTTCGCCATCTTGCCCGCGCCGAAGATGAGCGCCTTGCGCCCCTCAAGGCTTCCGAGCTCCTTGTGCGCCAGTTCCACCGCCGCATAACTCACCGAAACGGAATTGCAGGCAATGCGGGTCTCCGTCCGCACCCTTTTTCCCGTGGCAATAGCGCGGTGAAAGAGGGTATTGAGGACTGTGCTGGTAGTTCCCGACTCCCTCGCCATGGCATAGGCCGCCTTCACCTGGGACAGGATCTGTCCCTCCCCCAATACGAGGGAATCCAGGCTCGACGCCACCCGGAAGAGGTGGCGGATGCACTCCTCGTCCACGAAGGTGAAGAGGTACTCGTCGATATCCTCCTCATTGCCCGTGAGGTCGAACAGAAACTGCTTCAGGGCATCTGCGTCCGTTTCCACATCGTCCACCACCGCATACATCTCGCTGCGGTTGCAAGTGGAAAGCACCACGGCCTCGTTGATGCCGCTGTACTCCGCAAGATTTGCCAAGCCCTTGCGCAGCGACTCCTTTGGAATGGAAAACCTCTCCCGCACATCCACCGGGGCTGTCTTATGGTTCAGTCCGATCACCATCAATTGCATGTCTCAATTCAACCTCCGCCTGGTCTATCCGACCCGCTCCCACCAATCCTAAAATACGCTCATTGAGGGCACTCCTCCAGAATGCCTCCCGCTCCCTGCTGCTACCAAGCCGTGCCTTGACTTCCTCCCGCAAGAGGTGCAGCCGCTCCAGCCACTCGCCGAACATCGGGGGGAATTCCCTGTCCAGATGCTCGCGCAGGGCGCGGGAAAGCGCCGGGGAAAGATTCCCCGTGGACACCGTCAGCAAAAGATTGCCCCGTCGCAGGCTTGCCGGAACAGAAAAATCCGACAGTTCCGGCTGGGCAGGGGCATTGACGAGAACGCCCCCCTGTCTTGCCTCTGCTGCCGCCTGCCGGTTCACGGCCTCATCGTCCGTTGCGCAAATGACAAGGAATGCATCCCTCAGGCATCCCCGCTCATAGGATGCCCTGCGCCACCGGATTTCCCCCGATTCCGCCAGTTCCTCAAGCCCGGGCAACACCCTCGGCGCAATGACCAGGACGGATGCCCCCGCCTGCCTGAGTGTCCCGACCTTGCGCAGAGCCACGGGGCCGCCCCCCAGAACCACGCAGCGCCGCCCCCCAAGCTCCATGTTCATGGGGTACTGCATCCTCTCACCTGCTTAAATGAACCGCTATCAAAAACGAATTGGATTCACAAAATTTATTCTCTTAAAATAATACCACATTTCAAGACAAAAAAGAAGGATTATTGACATTCCATCCATACCTTCTTCCCATGGAAGGCAATGCCGTACTTCCAGACCTCCTTCACCCCCTGCCGGGAGAGTTCCTCGAGATAGGCTTTCTCCTCGATCTGGCGAAGGGCTTCCTTTGCCGCTCCCTCCATGGCCTCCTCGGACTTGGCGGACTTCAGCTCCAGGATGACGCCGGAGGCACCCTCCTTCAAGGGGAAGCAGGCGATGTCGAAACGTCCGTAGCCGCTCTCGCGGTTGGAGGCTACGCGGTACTCGCCATCCAGCATGACAGAAAGCCCCAGGATAAGGCCATGGTAAAAGCTCTCCGGCTGGGCGATGTCGTGATAGCTCACAAAGTCCCGCAAAAGATCCGACAGGTTCTCCCGGAACCCCTCCGCATCCCCATCCGTCATGGAGCGAAGCATGTCCCGAAGGAGGGTTTCCCCCTGGCTCGGAACGATATGCCCAAGAATTTCCTTTCGGTACGCCATACGAACCTCCAGGTTCGGGATCTTGAGCCGCACCCAGTCTGCGCAATCCTCTTCCTTCCAAGTCTCCACAGGCTTCAAGTATCCCGTAGTCATGAGCATCATGAAAAGGGCATCCCGATTCCTATGGATATCGGCATAGACGATATTCTCCAACACTGGAGATTCCACGGCCTTTCCCTGAACCAATCCCTGCAATTCCTTGTGGCGACGCGTATCCACACGCCGCAGAAGATCCTTCAGGATGGAATTGCCGGAGGTGTTCATCCAATAGGGCTGGCACTTGCAGCCTTCGTCAATGTAGCGGATGACCGACCAGGGATTGTAGATTTCCACCTGCCCGAACCGATAGCCGTCATACCATTTCTTGAGTTCCTGCAGCTTGTCCCCCACGCCGCACTCCTCCATGAGCCTTGCCACTTCCTGTTGGGTAAAGCCGAAAATATCGCTATAGGCATCGGAGAGCACCGAGCATACCTTGAGATTGTTGAGACCGGAAAAAATGCTCTCCTTGGAGACTCGCGTGACCCCTGTCAGAACGGCAAAATGCAGGGAGGGA
>JAFSWY010000293.1 GCA_017444295.1 Selenomonadaceae bacterium
GCTCCGCCAGCAGCTTGCCAAATCCTCCGTGAAGAAATACATCGCCATGAAGAATGTTGCCTGTGCCGACGGCAGAGCCAGAGGAACGTTCCGTTTTTACGGAGCCAACCGCACCGGGCGGTTCTCCGGCAAGAACATCCAACTCCAAAATCTTCCTCAGAACCACATAGAGCATTTGGATGATGTCCGCTCCCTTGCCCGGCAGGGTGACTTCGATACATTGACTGCCCTATATGACTCCGTCCCCGATGTGCTGTCACAGCTTATCCGCACAGCCCTCATCCCCAGGGATGGCATGAAGTTCATCGTAGCTGATTTCTCGGCTATCGAAGCACGGGTGCTGTCATGGCTGGCGAAGGAAAAATGGCGCATGGATGTCTTTGCCAACAACGGTGACATCTATTGCGAGACGGCGGCAAAGATGTTTCACTGCAAAGTCGAAAAGCATGGGGCGAACGGGCATCTGAGAAAATTCGGAAAATTAGCGGAACTGGCTTGTATTGCCGAGGGGCAGCTTGTTCTGACCGACAAGGGGCTTATCCCCATCGAAAAAGTCACCAAAGCGCATTGCCTTTGGGACGGTGAAAACTGGGTGGAGCATGACGGCGTTATTTTCAAAGGTGAACGTGAGGTGATTACCTATGAAGGACTTACAGCTACTCCAGACCACCTCGTCTGGGTTGAAGGGCAATCGGGGCCGATACAATTTGGACTCGCCGCCTCCTGCGGCGCACATCTCGTACAAACAGGAAATGGTGGGACAGCAATTCGGCTGGGTAAAAATTATCAGCCCAGAGAAACGATGGAGCAAGTCATGGAATCGATGCTATGTTCTGACGAAATGCCGAGGATGTGGTTCAATCCAATGGCAGGATCTGGGCAATCTCCGTCGCGGACAATCCAAAGGTTGCCAGAGTTGTTCCCGGCCAAGGAAGATTCCGCTATGGTTAGACAGACGTCTGACTGCAGCAAAACAACGCTGCGAGAATCCACACGACAGAGAGTATCCAAATTACGGGGCAAGGGGAATCAAGTTCGAGTTTCCCAGCGTGACGGCAGCAGGCCTGTATCTCGTAGAGATGTTTGGTCTGCCGCCTCGTTCGATGGAACTGGATCGCATAGACACGAACGGGAATTACACAAAAGGCAATCTGCGATTCGTGCCAAGGGTAGTCAATCAGGCGAATCGCAGGAACACGGTTCTGTCAGAGTTCCATCAGGAGTATTGGCCATACTGCCGGGAAGTGGTCACGAAGAAACTGTCCCAAGGAATGACACGCTCAGAAATAATCCAAGATGCAGAGAAAGCTGTCAGCGAGAAAAGAAGAAACTGGCACATCATCAGCGCACGGCTCGACTTTATGACATACGAAATGCCGGAAAGCATCACCGTTTTACCGTATCGGGAAAATTAGTTCATAATTGCGGTTACGGCGGCTCCGTGGGTGCGCTAAAGGCTTTCGGAGCATTGGAATCCGGCATGAAGGAAGAAGAACTGAAACCATTGGTGGACGCATGGCGCACCGCCAATGCGAACATCGTGGACTTCTGGTGGGCGGTTGATAACGCCGCAAAGAGCTGCATCAAGGAACGCTCATCTGAATCTACCCACGGTATCAGATTCATTTACAAAAGCGGCATGATGTTCATAGAACTCCCCAGCGGTCGGAGACTGGCCTATGTGAAACCGCGCATCGGTGAGAATCAGTTTGGCGGCGAGAGCATCACCTACATGGGATTGGACGTATCGAAGAAATGGTCGCGGGTGGA
>JAFSWY010000294.1 GCA_017444295.1 Selenomonadaceae bacterium
CAATGTCCAGCTGCCCGAAGGTCTCCCCCATATACGGGATCGATGTGCTGATGATGTCCCCAAATCCCTGAGGAACAGGCGAGAGCCCCAGAAACATCGCCACCACTGTGATGAACGCAATGCCGATGAGGATTGCCCCCTGCACATCATGAGCCATGAGGGCCGCCGTAAGGATCAGCCCGACCAGCGAGAGCAGCACCGTCGGCTGCGTGACATGTCCAAGGGTGATGAATGTCGCCGGATCGCTGATGATGATACCCGTCCCCTTGAGGCCGATAAAGGCGATGAAGAGGCCGATGCCGACGCCGATGGCCTTCTTGAGATTGTCCGGCACAGCATTGATGATGGCCTGCCGGATATGGCTCACCGTGAGAATCATGAAAAAGACACCGGAAAAGAATACCGCGCCCAGCGCCACCGTCCAATGGAGGCCGAGCACACCGCAGACATAATAGGTGAAAAAGGCATTGAGCCCCATGCCCGGAGCCAGTGCCACCGGATAGTTCGCAATCACGCCCATGGCCATGGTGGAAATCGCCGCAATCCAAATGGTGGATGCAACCGCTGCCTCCTTGGGGATTCCCGCATCTGCCAGAATGTTCGGGTTGACGAACATGATGTAGGCAAGGGCGATAAAGGTCGTCAGTCCCGCGACCATTTCCCTGCGGACGGTGGTCTCCTTTTCCGCAAGCTTGAAATACCGCTCCAGGAATCCCTGGGTTCCTCCTGCTTTCATAAAGGAAACATCCTCTCCTTCCTATCTTCAAAAGACAATCTTGCCGAAATCCGCCACCTGCCCGATCAGGCAGTCGATGGACTTCAAGAGGCCCAAACGATTGTTCTTGATCTTCTCATCCTTGTCCATGACCATGACGCCGTCGAAGAAGGCATCAATGGGCTGCGCCAGTTCCGTAAGGGCATCGATGGCACCATGATAATCCCTGCCGCCCACAAGGCTCTCAACGGAACTCTCCGTGGAAACATAGGCCTGATAGAGGGATTTCTCCACATCCTGCTGGAAGAGGCTCTCCTGGACTTCTGTACGCTCCGCGTTCTTGGCAAGATTCCCTGCGCGGACAAATGCCTGGATCTGTTTCTCTGCCCCATCCGCCGCAACGAATTTCGCTACGGCATCGGCGCGCAGTGTCACGGCATAGAGATCATCCACGTCCGCAAGGACGGCATCCACCACATCATAGCGGACCTTCCTGTCCGCAAGGACATTCTTCAGGCGCAAGCGCATGAAATCCGCCACATCCTGCTGCATCTTCTTCCTTGCAGATTCCTCCTTGATGCCATAGAGATCCATGGCGAGATCCACCAGTGAAGAAAGGCTCATGCTGTACTCTGCCTCCACCATCATGTTCACGAGGCCAAGGGCCTGACGGCGCAGGGCAAAGGGATCCTGGGAGCCCGTCGGGATCTTGCCACGACTGAAGGTTCCCACAATGGTATCCATCTTGTCCGCAATGCTCACGATGCGGCCCGCCGTGCTTTTTGGCTGGCTGTCCCCTGCAAAGCGGGGCATGTAATGCTCATCAATGGCAACGGCAACCTTTTCGCACTCGCCGTCCAGTTTCGCATATTCCCTGCCCATGATGCCCTGCAGTTCCGTGAATTCTGTCACCATGCCCGTCACAAGGTCTGCCTTGCAGAGCTTCGCCGCACGCAAGGCATGCTTCCTGGCCTTCTCGTCCACGGAAAGGGCATCCGCAATAAAGGCAGCCAGTTTCTCCAGCCGCTCGGATTTCTCGTAGACCGTTCCAAGCCCTTCCTGGAACACGACGGTCTTGAGCTTCTCCCGATGCTCCTCAAGGCTGTGCTTCCTGTCCTCGTCAAAGAAGAACTGTGCATCCTCCAAACGCGCCTTCAGGACGCGCTCGTTGCCGTGCTGCACCGTATCCAGATATTCCTTCCCGCCGTTTCGCACCGTGATGAAAAGCGGCATGAGGGTGCCATCGGCCTTCTTTACGGGGAAATAGCGCTGATGGTCGCGCATGGGCGTGATGACCGCCTCTGCCGGAAGCTTCAAATACTTGTCCTCGAATTTCCCGCAAAGGGCCGTGGGATACTCCACGAGATAGAGAACCTCTTCCAGAAGGTCTTCCGTGATATCCGCCACGCCACCGTTTTCCTTCGCCACAGCCTCGATCTGCTGGCGGATCATCGCCTTGCGCTTCTCCTGGTCCACAATGACAAACTGCTCCTCGCAGGCCTTCTCATAGCTGTCCGCATCGGCAATCTCAAAATTCCCCTGGGAGAGGAAGCGATGCCCACGGGAAACCCGCCCGGACTTCACCTCTGCCACCTCAAAGGGAATGATATCGCTGCCATAGAGGGCCACAATCCAGCGCAGGGGGCGGATGAACTTGAACTCAAGGTCTGCCCAGCGCATGTTATTGGGAAAATTCAGCCCGCAGATGAGCTCAGGCAGGAGCTTTTCCAAAAGAGTTGCGGTTTCCTCGCCTTCCTCATGCACCATGGCATAGACATAGCCATCCTTCACCACGAGATCTTTCGGGTCCACCTTCTGGCCCCGGGCAAAGCCTTGCGCAGCCTTGGTGGGATTGCCGTTCTCATCGAAGGCGATCTTCACGGATGGGCCGCGGCTCTCGCTCGCCACATCCTCCTGCTTTTCGGCAAGCCCCTTCACGACAAGCGCCGTGCGGCGGGGCGTCCCCATGGTGCAGATTTCCTCGAAGCCGATGCGGAGTTCCTTGCATGCCTTCTCCGCATGCTCCTTGAGCTCCTTGAGGATTCCCGGCATCACATGAGCAGGAACCTCCTCCGTGCCGATTTCCAACAACAAATTCTTGCTCATGCCTTCTTCCCCCTTTTGAGCATAGGATATCCCAACGCCTCACGCTGCTTCAGATAGCATTCCGCGCAGAGGCGGGCAAGCTTCCGCACGCGCCCGATGAAGGCCGTGCGCTCCGAGACGCTGATGGCGCCCCGGGCATCCAGCAGATTGAAGGTATGGGAACACTTCAGGACATAGTCATAGGCGGGATGCACGCATTCCTTTTCAATGATGCGCACCGCCTCCTTCTCGTATTTCTCAAAGAGGTCGAAGAGAAGGGCCTCATCCGACAGGTCAAAGGCATAGGTGGACTGCTCGAACTCGTTCTGATGGAACACGTCCCCATAGGTCACATCATCCGTCCACTTGACATCGTAGACGTTCTCCACGCCCTGGATGTACATAGCCAGGCGCTCCAGTCCATAGGTGATCTCCACGGCCACGGGCTTCACGTCCTGACTGCCCACCTGCTGGAAATAGGTGAACTGGGTGATCTCCATGCCGTCAAGCCATACCTCCCAGCCGAGCCCCCATGCGCCCAAGGTCGGGGATTCCCAGTTATCCTCGACGAAGCGGATATCATGCTGCTTCGGATCTATGCCAAGGCTCTCCAGACTCTCAAGATAAAGCTCCTGTATGTTGTTCGGCGAAGGCTTCATGATGAGCTGGAACTGATGGTGCTGATAGAGCCTGTTCGGATTGTCGCCGTAGCGTCCATCCGCCGGACGGCGGGAAGGC
>JAFSWY010000295.1 GCA_017444295.1 Selenomonadaceae bacterium
CAGTTGGATGATATTGAATGAAGGAGCTTTACGGCCCGTTATTCCGTTATTTTCCCATGCGGATTATCAACGACAAGCACCGTGGAACAAGAAAGGATGGATATTCATGGATAACGATGCGACAGCTCTCATAACGGTAGAAGAAGTATGCGAGACTCTGATGATCGGGAAGAACGCCGCCTACCGCTTGCTGGCGGAGGGAAAGATAAAAGGTTTCCGCGTGGGGCGTATCTGGAAGATACCGCGCATAAGCTTGAACAGGTACATTCAAGAGCAGTGTGGAATGGTATAAGGAGTGGGCTTGGCGTAATGGCCAAGCCCCTATTGCATTCGTATCATGGTAAGAATTCATTGTATGTGGTATAATCAAAGCAGTAGAGAGTATTCCGATAAAAATCTCTTTCCGCAAGGCTTCACGGAATTTTTGCATACCAAAGGCAGAGGGGGCAATACGATGGGGATCTATCTGAATCCAGGGGATGAGCTTTTCTGGCAGGCCGCCCATTCCGAAATCTACGTGGACAAGACCGGACTCCTGAACTATACCAACAAGGTGCTTCGGACGAACCAGAAATACCTCTGCGTGAGCCGTCCCCGGCGCTTCGGCAAATCCATGGCGGCCAACATGGTTGCTGCCTACTACGACCGCACCGTGGATGCAAGCAGTACCTTCGCAGGATTAGCCATCAGGCAATCTGACGATTTCGAGACATACCGAAACAAATACGATGTCATCCAGCTCAACATGCAGAACTTCCTCAGCCGTACCCATGACATGCAGGCTTTTCTGCAACGACTGAAAAAATCCATCCTATGGGATGTGTTGGAAGAATATCCCGACTATCGCTATTTCGATTCCGAAGACCTCATCCGCACCCTGTCCGATGTCCATCGCCAGACAGAACGCCCTTTTGTCATCATCATTGACGAGTGGGACTGTGTTTTTCGTGAGTACCGCGACAACAATGAATGGCAGAAACTCTATCTGGACTTTCTGAGGGATTGGCTCAAGGACAATTCCAGCATCGCCCTTGTCTATATGACGGGAATCCTCCCTATAAAAAAATATGGGACGCATTCGGCGCTCAATATGTTCCGGGAGTTTTCCATGGAGGATCCGTTGGAACTTGCTCCCTATGTAGGTTTTACAAGTGAAGAGGTTCAGACACTCTGTCGAAGATATGAGCGCAGCTTCGAGGAATGCCAGCGGTGGTATGACGGCTATTCCTTCCAGGAAGTGGGCGAGGTCTACAACCCCCATTCCGTGGTGAGGGCCATCTCCTCCGGCAGGTTCGACACCTACTGGAACCAGACAGAAACCTATGAAGCCCTCAAAATCTATATCACCATGAACTTTGACGGGCTTCGGGACTCCATCCTAAAACTTCTGGCCGGGGAACGGCAGATGATCAACACAAAGACCTTCAGCAATGACATGACCAGCTTCCATTCGGCGGATGACGTTCTTACCCTGCTGGTCCATCTGGGCTATCTGGGCTATGACAGTTCCACGGAGGAAGTCTTCATTCCCAATCAGGAAATCGCCAGGGAATACTACAATGCCATCACCACCACGGATTGGGACATCGTGGCCCGCGCCCTCAAGCAATCGGAGAAACTGCTCCAGGCTGTTCTGGCAAAAGACGAGGAGGCCGTGGCAAAGGGCATCGAGGAGGCCCATATGGAAACCAGCCACATCCAGTACAATGACGAAAACGCCCTTTCCTATACCCTATCCCTGGCCTTCTACAGCGCAAGGCAGAAGTACAAGATATTCCGGGAATTGCCCACTGGAAAAGGTTTTGCTGATATCGTGTTCCTTCCCCGTCCTCTCCATGCAGAACTCCCCGCCCTTGTGCTGGAGCTCAAATGGGACAAGAACGCAAAAGCGGCCATCCAGCAAATCAGGGACCGCCGCTATGGAAAGGCATTGGAAAACTATGCAGGGAAACTTCTCGCTGTGGGCATCTGCTACGACAAGGAGACAAGGAAGCATGAATGCCTGATGGAGGAATATGATATGCCATAAAAAGTTTTCGGTGCTGCCTGTTTCGGCAGCACCGATCAGACTCGGCACAGTTCCTTTGGAACTGTTCGCCTCTTTTCCAGTGATTTGAGACGGTTGGTTTATCATCCCGGATTCAGCCAAGGTCACCATTTCTCTCCAAAATGATATTGAAGGCTGCACCGGTGCTCTCGTCGATAAGGGTTTTGCCATCTTCGCGGATGTAATCGCGGTAAAAACTGTGCTTGTTGAAAATATAGCCTTCCGCATCGCGAGTCTTCTTAAAGAGCATTTTTCCCGGGCTTAACATTTTTATTATGCCCCAGACCGAGCCATCCCCATCGTTTCGGTTTATAACTCTGTACACGGTGAACTCTTTGGAAACGGGATCGAAATCAAAGGTAATATCTACCACGTCACCGTTGACAAACACAACATACTGACCATAATTATCTGTGTTGTTGTAAGTCAAAATATATGTTCCATTTTTGGCCTTATATGTCACACTACCTTGTTTTGTCTCTGGCTCTGGACTCGATTGGCCGGAAATAAACAAACTCTTGTTTTCCAGAAACGTATTAAAGGCTTTGGGCGTATGCTCATAAGTGCTGGGGCTGCTATAGTTTTCCCTGTAATAGTCGCCATCGCCCCTTCTTACAAACACAAAGCCGTCTGCACCTGGTTTGGGCCTATGGAACATCCTGTCCCAACTGAGCATTTTTCTTATGGCATAGATGGAGCCATTGTCATTGTACATGGTAAATTCCTGAGTGCTGTCATCATAGTCGAAGGTAAATACCGTACTGCCGTTAGCTTCCAGCAGGATATACCGCCCATAACTGTTCTTTTGATTAAAATCCAATACAAAGTCCTTCCCACCATCGGCCTGAAAGGTTACCGCCGCATAGCAGTTGCCCGAAAAAGCCAGGGCAATGGCGAATACGAACATCATCAACAGGCTCTTGAAATAAAACCGCTTCATTTTGCACTCCTCCTTCTCTACAGAACACCTTGAATGTTCCTTGAAATCCTTTCTTTATCCATCGCTCGTATGAAGCCTTGCCTTCCTGCCTCCCCCTTTGATCGTCAGGACAAAGCATCAATCATGGGCTTCTCCTTATTCCTGTTCGGCCTCTCTGCGTTTCAGTTCCCGCTCCACCAGGGCCGGAATCTCATCCGTATCGATATTTGCCTTGATGACCGCCTTCACCACCATGACATCATCAAATTCCGCCGATATGCTGTAATCCACCTTCTGCACCATGAGAATCGCCGCTGCAATGGTGGTGATCTCGTTCTTCGTCAGCTTGGAATTCCGGACGGTGGTATCGCTTTCCACATTGACCCTGGCCTGCTCCACTGCATCGACCTCCGCCAGCAGCTTCGCCTCGTCCTTGGCCTTGCTCAGGGACATGGAATCATCCTCCATGTAGTACTCGCCGACGCCCTCAAGTGACAGGACTTCTGCCTCGGCCGGCGATGTCATCGCCAGTCCTGCAAGGACAAGGAATGCGGCCAGGGCATTCCTGATGCTCTTTCCGCAGCGCATGGTATCAACCTCCTACCTTGCTCCGTACCCGCTGGTACCAATCCTGGATGGACTTGTCCCCGGGGCTCAGATTCTGGGCACGCTTGGCATCGGGCAGGGCATCCACATAGCGGCCCTGGTGGCCATAGGCCAGCGACCGATTATAGTATGCCTCGGTATAGTCCGGGTTCAACTGGATTGCCTTGCTGCACTCCCCGATGGCGGCATCATAATTCTGCAGTGACAGATAGACGCTGCCAAGATTGCTGTGGATTTCCGCACTGTTCGGCATGAGTCGCGCCGCCGTCTGGAGATCCTGCGCTGCGTTCTGGTACTGCCCGGCAGCACTGTAGGACATCCCACGATTGTTGTAGGCATTGGCAAAATCGCTCTTCAGCGCAATGGCCTGGTTGAAATCGTTCACAGCCTCGTTCAGCCGCCGCATATAATAATAGGTCAGCCCCCGGCCGTTGTACGCCTCATAAAGCCTCGCATCCATCCGGATGGCGTTGCTATAGGAGGTAAGGGCCTGTCCATAGTTGCGGCGCAGATAGTAGGCATTGGCCTTTTCCAGTTCTTCCACAGCACCAAGGCGTTCCGTGTTCCTGGCGGCCTCTGCCTTGATTTCCTGCCGCTGTGCATCATTGGCAGAGGCATATTGCCGCTTCAGGTCCTCCATCTGCTGTTTCAGCTCGTCATAGGCTTTCTGCAGTTCATTGTTGCGGCGCGTACTCTCGGCCAGGGTCCCCCGGTCAGCGCTCATGGCCTCCTGCATGGCCGGGCCGTTGTCATCCACCAGTGCGGTGATGGTCACGGTGAACTGGAGCAGACTGTCCTCCAGCACAGCCACCTTGGACTTCTCTCCCTGGATCTTGAGCAGCTGGGCCGCAATGGTGCGGACCTCATCCTCCTCCAACACCATATTCACCATCTTGGAATAGGATTCCACATAAACACCGGCCTTTTCCGCCGCTGCACGCTTGGCATCCTCCCGTGCGCGGGTCGTGGCGGCCTCTGTCGTCTCACCCAGCCTGGAATCCATCACATAGACGCCGGAGGCCTCAATGGTCTGGATGGCGGCCGAAGTGGGGACGGGCTGTGCCAGGGCCAGCGCCAGTCCCAGGGAAGCTGCGAAAACACCAAATCTTTTCATGGATTTCACCCCCTGTGCCCTTTCCATCAATAGACGATCACGACACTGCAGTTGTCAAGGAAATGATTGGCCTGGTTGGCCACAAGGACCTTGTCGGCATCCTCCTGGCTGATGACGGGGTCACAGCTACCGGATACGCGGACAGCCTTGACGACGAGGGGCGTGTTGCCGGCACGGGATACGCCGCTATTCATGTCCTTCGAATAATCCACCATGCCGAAGCTGATGGCCGTCTGGCGGGAGATCTGCTCATAGGCATAGACCCGGTCCCCACCTGCGGACTCGATGACCGGGGCAATGGCAGTGTCGAGGTTCTTGCCACGGCAATCCACGATCAGGCCCGTGTAGTTCTGGCTGGAAGAAATGCTTTCCATGGCCGTCATCTTCGGGGGCGGGAAATCCTCATGCACGACATCCGTGGGCAAAACCACCCCGGCCAGGGAACCGGAGCCGCCGTACACCCCCAAGCGGGCAATGGCATGGAAGGATCCATCGCTTTCCCGATAGACCTTGGCAATTTTCACCCCGCTCAGGATCGCATCCACCGAGATGTTGATCTGGTCATTGACTCGGCGGGATTTCACAATGGTCGTATCGGAGGTGACATGCAGATTGTCCACTTCCTCCGCCAAGGCGCGATATGCCTCCGCTATCGCTACCCGCCGCATGTCATTGAGGGATTCCCCCGGTTCCGGGTACACGACCCCTTCCACTTCGACGAACCCATCGTTGCCAATCTGCGCTGCCGAGGCTACACTGAAGGTCATGACCATCAGTGCGGTGAGCAAGACTTGCAAAAACTTTTTCATTACAATTCCTCCCATCAAAAATTTTCAATACACCCAAACAATCCTAATTTATTTCCATTATTATTGTACCATGATTTGAGCGTTTCGCAATAGATTTGTCACAAAATTGACAACTTTGTCAATGACAAATCACTTTTGAGTATATACCTTTTTCTATTTTTTTGGTAATATATAAGCGGGAAGTTTTTATGGAGGATGAGGGGGAATGCCATAGAACAAAAATGTGCGAACTTTGGAACGGGAGCCCGGTCATTTTATGTAATCATGTTTATGAAAGAGGGAGTGAGACAGATGAAAAAGCAGTTCAAACTTTTTTCCGCGTTGTTTTCCATGCTGACGGTCATGGTCTTCTCTATGGCAAGCGTTCTGGCCATGCCATCGGACAGCCTTAACTGGCAGGATTCCACCATCACCGTCACCGGTATGGGTGCCCCTCCGGCCAATGCACGGAACCAGGCACAGGCCCGCATGATGGCACGCCGCGCCGCCATGGTGGATGGCTATCGCCAGCTGGCAGAGGTTGTCAAGGGTGTCAATGTGGATTCCGAGACCACCGTCGAGAACTTCATGGTGACCAGCGATGTCACCCGCACCAAGGTCAATGCCCTGGTACAGGGTGCCCAGGTCATCAGCGAGCGCGCTACTCCTGACGGCGGTTATGAAGTCACCATGAAGATCGCCATGTTCGGTGTCTCCGATTCTCTGGCCTCGGCAGTCATGCCGCAAAACGAAGTGAAGGAAGTATTCCCGGAGCCGGTGCAGTCCATTGCCCCTTCTGTTCCGTCCTATGATTCCTCCGCCTCCATCAGCGTACGCATCGACGTGACGGCATCCGCCACTGCAACAGCAGCAGCGAACAATGATGCCATCGGCGGCTATACGGGCCTTATCGTGGATTGCCGCGGCCTCGGCCTCAATCCGATCATGAGCCCGGTCGTCAAGAACGAGAACGGCGAGAGCATCTACGGCCACAAGAACCTGGATTCCGATTTCGTGATTGCCCATGGCATGGCCAGCTATACGAAGGACATCGCAAACGGCACTTCCCGCGCCGGCAGCAATCCTCTGGTGGTCAGGGCCGTATCCCTGCAGAGCCACAACTGCTATCCTGTGGTCTCCGTGGCAGATGCCAACCGCATCCTGATTGAGAACAGGGCCACCGGATTCCTCGAGAAGACCAACGTCGTGTTCATTCGCTAAGGTTTGATCAAGTCATCCCAAAGAAGAAGCTGCCGCATTATGCGGCAGCTTCGATGGGCTTCCGTTCCAAGGCCCGCACACAAACATAAAAGAAAAAACGCGGCGGCCATTGCCGCCAAAAAATCTTGCAGGGAAAGGAAGGATGATTTGGAAATGAAAAAGTATATTTGTTCTATAATGGTGTCATGGGTGTTGCTCGCAATAGCCATGACATCAGTCTTTGCCTCAGACGCCGTTGATTGGGAAAACCAGAAGGTCGTCGTCACAGGCATGGGCATTGCGCCGCCCACCGCGGTCAATGCAGCCCAGGCAAGGATGCTGGCAAGGCGTGCCGCAGTGGTGGAAGGCTATCGGCAGCTGGCGGAGCAGATCAACGGTGTGCAGGTAGACGCCGAGAGCACCGTGGAAAACATGATGATCCTTTCCGATATCGTCCGCACAAAGGTCTCTGCCTGCATCAAAGGAGCCCGCGTCCTGGACGAGAAGATCCTTCCGGACGGTTCCTATGCGGTAAGGATGGAGGTGCCCATGTTCGGCAGTTCCAATTCCCTGGCAGCCGCCGTGCTTCAAAGGCCGGCAATGCGCCAGCCCTTCCCTGCGCCTTCACCGGAGGAAGACGAGAACGAGATGTTCCCCGCCTATACCTCCTCCGTTCACATGGATATCAGGATTGACACAAACATGCCGGACTATACGGGAAATGGCAGCAGGATATCCTATGCCGCCACAAACTTCCCAAACAATCAGATATCCCGAACCCCCTCTTACCCTGCAATGCAGCAGCCGCAGTATTCCAAGGAAACATCACGGGGAAAAAGCAGCAGGCAGCATGAGCCCATCACGGGAGATTATACCAGCCTGGTGGTTGACTGCACAGGATTCGACCTTTGTCCTGCCATGAGCCCTGTCATCAAGAATGAGAAGGGCGAGGCCATCTACGGCGTGAACAATCTCGATTACGATCTGGTATCCACCCGGGGCATGACAGCATATTGGCGCGGTCTTGATGTCTCCGGCGTTGCCAGGGCAGGAAGCAAGCCCCTGGTGGTGAAATGTGTTTCCCTTTCGGACAACAACATCAATCCTGTCCTCACAGTGGCCGATGCCAATCGTGTCCTGCTTGAAAATGAGCAGAGCCATTTTCTTGACAAACTCAATGTGATTCTCATTCGATAGTCGTCGGGACTCCAAAGGAGGATGAGAGCATGCGTATGCCAATCATCAAAATCATGACCGTACTCAGCCTTGGTGCGGCAATTGCGTTCATCTCGGGCGCAGCTGACCCTGCAAGGAATTTTGCTGCAGTTCCGGAAGCGAAGCTGCAGGCGGAAGCCGCCTCTCCTTTCAATGCAGAGAGTCTCCCCCAGACATCCATACAGGGAGATGCCTCCACTGCAACGGGCACGGAGAGCAGCCTGCCGACAGACAAGAAGGAGCAGAATCCATGGCGTGACCGGGAAGATGCACTCCTCCTGCAGGAACTGGAGAAAACAGCACAGCAGACGGAAAGCTCCCTGACAGAGCGGGAGCAACATCATTCCCCGGCCATTCGGGAAATTGAACGAATGGCTGCAGAGGAGGAACACATTCTCTCCCTATTGGCATGGATCCGCCAGGGAAGAGATGCCTATGCCGCCCATAATATTCCCATGGCACTGGAAAACCTGCGCCAGGTCGAGCAGCGGCATCCGGTTTCCGGAAAACTGATGAGCCTGCTCAGTCTTGCCTATGGAGAAATGGGCTATTACAACAAAGCACTGGAATGTGCGCAAAATGCAGCCGCACAGGAACCGGAGGAATATCTGGCACAGCTTGCCCTTGGCATCTCCAATGCCCATCTGGGGGACTACGACAAGGCGATTGCCGCATTCCAGGCAGCCGCCGCACTGGAGCCTCAAAACAAAGAGACCCGCTTC
>JAFSWY010000296.1 GCA_017444295.1 Selenomonadaceae bacterium
GCTCCAGGAATTTTTTCATGCTGCCCTCCGCATACGCTTGTTTCTGATACTCTATGGAAATGTTGACCTGTTCCGCATCTTCCATCAAGTAGATGGCAACGTGGCTCGCTGTCGCTTGACTGTAATTCCCCGGCTCCAGTTCCTGGAAATTCAATCCTTCCAGGGCGGAGGTATCGCCCATTTGGCAACATAGTTGACCTCTAAAGCATCCTGAAAAGGAACGTTGACCAAAGAACTGTAATCACAAATGCTATGGGCAAATCCTTCCACCAACTGGCGCTTCACTTCCCGTAACAAATCCTCCAGGCCGGGAAAATGAAGGAGATTGATCGCCAAAGGCAAGATCTTGAATACCAGTCCCACCGTATGTTGCAGATACACATCCGTGCGATTGTGGTTCAAAGAGTCAATATGGATCTCATCCCGTTGGCAATACTCCTGCAATGCCAGCATAGCAACAGCGATTGCCAGGACATTGCGGGAAACGCCAAAGCGCTTTTCCATCAGGCTCATGTCCTGCAAGGAAACCACACCCGCAAAGCATTCCTCTCCGGCCTCGGTCTCCAGGGAAGCAAAATCCCGGGTGGGAACCATACACCATTCCCTGCCGGACAGCAGGTTGTCGAAGTATTGTTTCGCCTTCTCGTATTCCTTGGTTTTTTGTTTTCATGCTCTTTCAGAATATAGCTGTAATAGTAGTCCGGCTCCAGCTCCTCCTGCCGATAAGCTTTGGCAATATCCTCCAGCAAAACGCCCAGAGATGTCCCGTCCGAAATCGTATGATGCAGGGAAAGATACCGCAGCGCCTCTGCGGCAAGTGTCTTCAGGGACTCGTCGTAGCCCACAAAAATCCCGGCGATGACATCTGCCAAACCTGCGGAGGATGCGGTCATCAGGACACCGATGCCCCCAACAAGGAGTATTCCCTTGCGTCGCAGGCTGCCCAGTTCCCCATAATTTCCCGCTCCGAAATGGTAGCCCACCACCGGCACGATGCTTATGCAAATGCCATCGAGCATCGCCATGAACAGGCCCATGACATATTCTCCCACGGCGTAGGCAACCACCCCGGATTCTCCCAGATGGCGCATCAGCTGGAGATTGAAAATGATCGCCACAATAGAGGCAGAGCTTGCATTCACCATTTCAGAGGCACCGTTGTACGCAGCTTTTCCCAAAATCCTCAGTTCACGGAGAGGACGCACGAAATGCAGTGTATTTTCTTGATTGCAAAAATACCTGAGCAGAACCAGCATGCCTATCAACCATGCGATGCCTGTTCCCAGAGCAGCCCCTTTCATTCCCCAGCCCAACTGGGCCACGAAAGTCCATGTCAGCAAGATGTTGACTACCGCCTCCACCGCAGTCGTAGCAAAGCCCAGTCCGGGCGTTCTGCCGTAATCAGCAGGATCTGCAGAGCCATAGTCAGTACCAGAAACGGCATAAAGGCAGCCAAAATCCCGCCATAGACCACGCAGACGGGCACCAGGCTCTCCGATGCGCCCACCCATACGGCAAGGGCTGGAAGCTCGGTATAGATCAGGAAAGCCACCAAGATGGCAAGAAGGGCAAGGACGATGACGATCATGCTCAGGATGCCGCAGGCCCTTTCCGGCTTGCCGGCTCCCAGTTCCCTTGAGATAAAAGCGCTGGCACCGGTGCCGAACATAAAGCCCATGCCGCCAAGGAGCATAAAGGGAGGAACAATCAGATTCTCCGCTGCAAATGCCGTCGCGCCTATGTAGTTGGAAATAAAGAAACCATCCGTCACCACATAGGTGCTGTTGACGATCAACATGCCGATGGTGGGCAATGAAAATAAAAGAATGGTGGAACAATCAAATATAAGTTTCCCAATCTACGGTACTATAGATTATGCTTTTTTGCGAGGGCGCCCACGTTTTTTAGGAATCGGTTTTGGAATTGGTTTGGATAATCCCAATGCTTCCATTTTCTCAAATTCCGGCAACAATGTGTGTACC
>JAFSWY010000297.1 GCA_017444295.1 Selenomonadaceae bacterium
ATCCCTGCTCGTTCTGCATGGGGGATGTCCTTGCCAGAAAGGAGTCTATGTCCATATCTTCGTTCCATGGCTGGACGAGTCGGACGAAATAATATCCCTTCAATCTTTCTCCAAGAATCTTTTCCATCCAGAACTGGCAGGTTCCCGATGACACAAAATCAAAATACGCCTTTTTTTGCTGCCTCTTTATGCCAAGGTTTCGCAGGGCTTTTTCATAGTTCCTGCGATATTCCTTTGTATGGGACAATATCATGCCCGCATGGCGGAAAATATAGTCCTTTCCAGACTCCCCCTGATTCCTTGGCAGCAACTCATCCTTCCGCAATCGAAACCGTTGCAGCAACAGTTCCTCCTCCGTCCCAGCAAAGGCCTGGGACGCCGCGAACATCACATCCTCTTTGCTCTCCATGCCCGCCAGCATGCATGCTGTACGGGAGGCAGGTGCATAGCGATAAGCAAAGGGCAATTTCCTGTAATGACCGGCAATGTCCAGAAGCTTTGCCAAGAGCCATCCATCCCGTGCCCCCAGCATCAACAGATCAATATGGTCCGACTCACAAGCACCAATCAACCAATCAAGGAAACTGCTCATCAACGGCTCCAGAAAATCATGTCCAACGTCATAGGCGGAACAAAGTTCCAATTTCCCTTTAGTTCTCTCAAAGAGAAACGGGTCTGCCATTTGACGGGAAAGGAACTTCCCGATTTCCTGCCTGTCCTCCAAGGTTTCCGTGAATTCCAAAAGCCCGGATGCTGTGGAATCCTCCAGCATCTTTCTGGTGCTGTGCAGTGGAAAGACATCATCAATCCCGAACCGTTCGGCAGAT
The DNA here is from genome assembly GCA_017444295.1 of Selenomonadaceae bacterium. Lineage (GTDB taxonomy): Bacteria > Bacillota > Negativicutes > Selenomonadales > Selenomonadaceae > UBA3796. The sequence goes on from JAFSWY010000297.1 coordinate 828, forward strand.
TGAATATCCGCTTCCTCATTGTCCCCAATGTGAAGGATGCGCTTCCCCCGATAATGATGCTTCAAGACGCTGAACAGGCCCTCACGTTTGAATATCCCCTCCTCGCAGGATACAAATATGGCATCCAGCCCTTCGATGTGATGCTCCCGCAGGATGCTCCCAAGCAGTTCCTTGGGCATGTACATATCCGAGGTGCAGCACACGGTTTTTCCCCGCTCTATGCAATGACGCAGGATATCTGCCATTTCCGGCCTGGGAACCAGCTGTTGCCGTTCCTCCTCGATTTCGAGAGACTTGAGCATGTCCGCCGTTTCCTTTGGAACGTTTTCCTGCTCCGCCATCTTTTGGTAGATTGCATGGATGGTCGGGCTGCCTTGGACGCTTTGCTCCCGTTCTGCCAGTCGTCTCTTTTGGGCAAAAGGGAAGGCGCGATCAAGGATTCCTTTTTCCTTTGCCTGTTTTTCCACCAGCAGGAAGATGTCCTTCGGATACAGCACCTTGCGCATCAGCAGGGTATCGAAAACATCAAAACTCACGACATCGGCCTGCCGGATTTTCTCCATCAGCACATCTTTTCGATAGGCCCGGCAAAATTCCATGGATGCCTCTTTGCTCTTTTTTTGCTGCTCATCCATCCGCCTTCCACGGATGTCATACACCGGAATCCGGTACCGCATGCAATCCTTGGCAATCCTTCGATAGATGATGGGGACATTGGAGGGTCTTGCGAGGATCAAGACCGCCCTCACATCCATGGCTTGAGCCGCCTTGCAGTCAATCACCGGAAGTCCCCAGACAAATTCCCCCGTCTTCACCTCATCCATAAGGGCAATGATGCGATACTCGGGAAAAGTCTCCAACAAAATCTTTGTGTTCTGCCCCAATCCATAAATGACGAGATTTTTGTTGCGGTACTGCGAGAAATTTTTCCTGAACTGCAAGACGATGTATTCCGATTCACTCTGCACTGCTTCTGTCTCCTTTGCCGCCACCTCACAGGATGCCACGGCGCGCCGGAGCGCCTCCCTCAGCCCAACGGACGGCTTCCATCCCAATTCCCTCAGTTTTGCCGAGGACAGGTTCAGGAAATTTTCCTTGGGGTATCGCGGGAGCTCCTCCCCCTCCACAATGACCCGCAGCTTGCCCTGGGCCAGCTCTTGGACAGCCATCTCGCACAGTTCCCGGACGGAGCAGTAGCTTTCCTCATCTGCGGCATTGTATATTCCGGAGCCGCCTTGCAGCAGCACGACGAGAATCGCTGTCACCGTATCCTTTATGGAAAGATAGGGCCGCTTGCTCCCGCCTGTAGTCAGGAGGCGGATATCCCTGCCGTTCCGGATATCCTCGATCATTTGGCGGAGAATCTTTTTCTCGCCGGAATCCTCTTCCCTGTACCCCAAAACCTGGGACAGCCGAAGGCAAGTTGCAGGAACGCCGTATTCCCCGGCATAGGCCAGGCAGAGGCTTTCTGCCAGTGCCTTGCTGATGGGGTAGCAGTCCCTGGGATTTCCCGGTGACAGGATGGATTCCCGCTCCTCCCCGATGGGCTCTTCTGTCCGCTGCCTGCCATAGACTTCCATGCTGGACAGGAATACCATGCCCAGAGCTTTCTTTGCCTTTGCAATCTCCAGCAGGTTCCTCGTCCCCTGCACGGTTGTCCAGATGGTCTCCACCGGCTTTTCCACCATGGTCCTGCTCGACGTGATGCCCGCGCCATGCACGATGTAATCCACCTGATCCCCGATATCCCCCAGGCTTTCCACGGTCCCAACGAGAAACTTGAGTGCCGGATTCGTCAGGAAATCCCTATACATCCGGCTTGCCTTCTCCTTGTCCCGCACCAGGGCTATCACATGACTTCCGAGATTCCGCATTCTGTCCCCATGAAGAAGGGCGCAAATCAAGTGAAAGCCGATAAGTCCCGTGCCGCCCGTCACAAGAACTGTTTTTCCTGCGAGTTTCTCCCAAGGAATGCATTCCTCATGGAGAATGGCATCCAGTTCATTTTCCCGATGCATTGCTCATCCTCCATGCTTTCCCGTCCTCTGTCTCCATGGCATCGTAGACCGCGCGGCAGACGAAATAATCCATGGCATCCGTGATCTTCATGTTGTGCCTGGGGCTTTCGATCATGTGCATGGGAACCTGGTACATATGGCAAAGATGTGCCGAGTCGATGGACTTCCTGCCGTCTTCCAATGCGCGCCGGTACAGCCTGCTGATGGCACCAAAGTAAAAGGACTGGGGTGCCTTGGCAATGTACATGTTGTTACGGGGCGGCACATGGTCGATGGAGATCCCGTCCCGGCTCTCCACGACGCTTTCCCGTACCCTCTCACAGGTGATGGCGGACCCGTATGCCATGACGGTCCGAATGTTGGTCGTAATCAGCTCCGGGGTAATCAGGGGGCGTACACCGTCATGGATGAGAACGATATCCTTTTCATGGGCAAATGACTCCATGCATTCCAGTCCCATACGGATGGAGTCATGCCCCGTCTTTCCTCCCGGCACGATGTGACGAACCTTGGTGATGCCATATTGTTTGACCATGTCCCATAGGCGCTCTATCCATGGCTCTACACAGACAATCACGATGCCCGCAATCTCATCATGGTTCTGGAAATTTTCCAGCACATGGAAGATGACGGGCTTTTCACGAATGGGAAGAAATTGCTTGGGCACGCCGGTAGACTTCATGCGGCGACCGATGCCCCCGGCAAAAATCAATGCAAGTGCCACAATACCCTCTCCATTTCCTCGCCCCGCTTAGCCGCAATGCAACTACAGCATAAGCATCCAAAAACTCAAAAACATTGTATAATTTATTTTTTAATATGTCAATTGTATTTTTTAATCAATACGATTGTTTCATATTATTTGTGATATTCTTGTGGAAAAGGAGTATGCCTATGAATTGGAAAAACACCTTCCACAAGAGAATCAACGAATTGTGGGAGAAGGCAAAGGACAGGGATTATAAGATCACACAGGCAGAGTATGCCAAACGGCTCGGCGTGACCAAGAATTCGCTCCTTGGATGGCTGAGAGGAACCGGACAGCCGGATGCAAACGGCTTTGTTCGTATCGCCACCATTGAGTGCGTGAGCCTGGAATGGCTGCTCGGGGACAATCGGCAGACGGACTGCTCCACCCTTGAACAAACAGAACGCAATCTGTTGATGTACTACAGGGGCATCACAAATCTGCACAAGGAAGACATGCTTGTTATGGCACAACATTTTTATATGCAGGACAATCCCGCCTCCAAAAAAGTTTCCGTTGAAAAAAAGGGAATCTCTTGATCCCCAGTCACTGGAACGAACAGTGACCACATGCTTTTGAAAAAAAGAGTCGTATATCCCTTGATACTCATGGGATATACGACTCTTTCCGCATTTTTGCCGTAAAATTCAGTTTTTCTGTCAATTCCCTATTTCAGCAAAAGCCCGACAGGGCAATGGTCGCTGCCGAAAATCTCATTGTGGATCGTGGCATCCTCCACCTTCTCCATGAGACGGTCAGACACCACGAAATAATCGATGCGCCATCCCGCATTTGTTTCCCTTGCCTTGCGGAGATAGGACCACCATGTGTATATGCCGGCCCTGTCCGGGTAGAGCTTCCGAAAGGTATCCGAAAAGCCGGCTTGCAGGAGCTGTGTGAATTTTGCCCGTTCCTCGTCCGTGAAACCGGCATTCCGATGGTTTGTCTTCGGGTTCTTCAAGTCGATTTCCTCATGGGCCACATTGAGATCCCCGCAAACGATGACAGGC
>JAFSWY010000298.1 GCA_017444295.1 Selenomonadaceae bacterium
CTTTGAGTCCGAGGTCATTACTATGGAAGCCACAAAAAAGGCAAATACCTTATATAAAAAATTCCGCATCAAGGTCGAACATACATATCCAATACAGAGATGCAAATGTAGTTAGAAAAACTCACAGGGAACTATAGATAATTCAGGATATAAACATACTGGTTATATATGAACAATTTCCTACATCATAATCTATCCTTCAAAGATTGTCAATACATACATGAAAAGTATATTTTATTTCTCTCCCACCATCTCGGCGAGTGCCGTCAGCAACCTGGGTACATCGATGGGCTTGGCTACATGACCATCCATACCCATCTCTAAGGCCATTTTCCTATCTTCGTCAGAGGCATTGGCTGTCATGGCCAGAATGGGGATACGGGCAAGCTCAGGATTCCGTAGACTGCGGATGGCCTTGGTCGCCTCATAGCCGTTCATGACAGGCATCTTCTTGGCCTCGCGCCACCCATACCCATAGGATATTCTCATCGGACAGCTCACGCTCAATCCTTGCCTTGGTGGTCTTGAGCATGAAGAGTGCCCTGTGGACTGTGTATTTCACGATTTTTCCCTCCGCTTCTGTTTGTGGATTTGGTATCAGACATCCCACCATCGCATGTCGTGGTCACGGAATATTCTCAGTTCCTATCATTTTATCATCTATGAATGAATATTTCAACACTATAGATGATTAAGGGCATGCCTTCCCTAGAGTATGATATAGATATACTGGCAGAGGGGAGGTGCAGCGTGGAGAAGAAACCATTGAATGTTGCCGTGGGGGAACGCATACGGAACATGCGGGAAAATGCCCACCTTACACGGGAACAACTGGCAGAGCTTGCCAACATCTCCATACAGTTCCTGTCCGACATTGAGAACGGGATGAAAAGCATGACGGTTCCAACCATCATCAGCCTTGCCAATGCCCTTCATGTCTCGACGGACTATCTGCTTTTGGGAAAGACGGAGGAATGTCCCTCCTCCGTCGATGCTTCGCTCATTGCCATGCTCGCAGCGCTCCCCGAAAAGCAGAGGCAGGTGGCCGGCGATCTCCAGCGGTGCTTTGTTCAGGGAGTCACCTCATGAGTGCTTGACCTTTGCCTGCCCCCATTATACAAAAAGCCTCGCAGGATTTGGTTACCCGCGAGGTAAATGGAGCAAATTTTTTAAGATATTTTGACGGCCTATGGCCATTCATCCAGGCCAAGGATTTTGAGATATTCGTCGAATGCACGCTTTTTTTCCTCCGGTGTCATGCTATCCGGCAGGCTTTCCAAAAAAAGCTTCACTCTTCCCCCACACTCCTCATGCTTCTTGCGGTTCAAGGCATCTTTTTCTGCTTTTTTTGCCTCTTCTTCCGAGAGTGTAGCTTGGACAGGCTCTGAAAGCTCTTCGACGGGCTTCACTTGGGTTGCTTCCGGAGGATTGACGGTTGCCTTTGGCAGACTGGCTACGGGTGGGTTATCGCTGTCGTTGTGTGCGGTAGGGGTAGGAATAGCCTCATCTCCAACAGAGAAAACAGGCTCGCGCTCTGCCTCGGTATGCCTTGGCACGGATTCGATCTGCTCTGTTACAGGCTGTGGCACTGGCTCTGCTATCGGCACCGTTCCGGCAGGGGAAGGAACCTCTACCGGAGCAGTGTCCTCTTTCCCGCTTGTGACGGGCATTTCTGTGGGCCTATCCGTTATTGTCCCCGTAGGTGGATTCGCTATGGGAGTATTTATATTTTCGGGAACGGATTTCAGCGTAATTGCCAGAATGCCCAAAATGACAACACCGCAAGCTGACAACCTTCCCCATTTCGCCCAGTGAGAGCGGAATTTTGCCACACGGCGCAGCTCTTGCACGTTCCGATAGCGTCTGTCGGGGTCGATGGCAGTGCATTTGGCAAGCACCTTGCTCAAAAAACCGCAATAGTTCTCCGGGAGTGATTTCCGCAAGGTCACGCCAATGGAATAGATGTCGCTCCGTGCATCCGTCTGCCCATAGCCGAACTGCTCCGGCGGCGCATAGCCCTTCGTGCCGAGGAATCTCGTATCCTCGGCCACATGCTCCTTGACGGTGCGGGCAGCGTCAAAATCAATGAGCCGAATGATGTTGCCGTTCTGGAGAATGAGGTTCGATGGCTTGATGTCGCGGTGGATGATGCCTTGGGCATGGATGGGGGCAAGCCCGTCACAGAGTTGAATGAGCACGCTCTGCGCCTCCTGCTCTGTCAGATACGCTTTGCGCCCGATGCGGTCAAGCAGGGATTCTCCCTGCACATATTCCTCCACGACAACGGTTTCTCCCTCGTCTTCCCAAGCATGGAGAACACGGGGGCACAGGGGATAGTTTTTTTCCTTCAAGGCTCCATAGGGCAACCCCGTGAGGGCGATACGCTTCAGTATGACCAGCCGACCAGATTTCTCCGATGCCAGCCACACCTCGCCTTTCTCATTCTCTTTGAGCCGCCGTATCTTTTGGAACGTCGCTCCGATATATGCTGCTATATTGGCATCCATGAAATCATCTTGCTTTCTGTCTCGGTCTGTATTATTCTATGACTATGAAAATTCTCTGCATGGAAATATTCTATGGGGGACAGCATCATGCCGAAAGATACCGCCGAACTCGTGAACGAACTCCGCACAGCCAAAGGGCTGGAGGGCTTTCTCGTTGACAATCAGAAGGACTTTCGCAAGTACACACTGGCGGAGTACCTGCAAAAGCTCTTGGACGAAAAGCAACTGTCCAAGATGGAGGTCATAGAGAACTCCCGTCTGGAAAGACTATATGCTTATCATATATTCGCCGGACGCAAAAAGAATCCTTCAAGGCAAAAGGTCATTGCCCTCGCTCTCGCAATGGGACTCACGCCGGAGGAAACACAGTACCTCCTGTATTACGCCGGAGCGGAACAGCTCTATGTGCGGAACCCTTGGGACAGCATCCTGTGGTTTGCCCTCGACCATCACATGACGGTGGTGGACACAGACCTCATGCTGCAAAAGATGTCGGAACTTCCCCTGCTCTCTGGGGAAGAAGAAATTTCCTGACTTCATAGGAACACAGAGCTATCGCCTGTTGCTTGGCGATAGCTCTGTGTTCTTTGGACATAAAACAGTTCTCAACGGAGCAATCCCTTCTCCTTCATGCTGACGAAACTGCTGCCGCCAATGATGATGTGGTCGAGGACTGCAATATCAAGAATGCCCATGCCATAAGCCGCACCGCATTCCCTTACCTTGTCCTCGAACTCTTTCCTGCACATAGTTTTCCTCCATAAAAACGAGAGCGAGAGAACAGGGCTTTCCTGCTTCTCGCTCCCATGAATCATTATGCGGTTTGCTGCAATCCCGTGGGTGGTATCTGGCTTTCCCCAGACAGAACAGCAGGCTCCATGTCCACATCCTCGAATCCGATCTTGCCACTGAGCATCTTAATCTGCTCGGACAGCTTGGCAATCAGGGGAAGTTCTTCGGATGTCAGTTTCCGTTCCATCTTGAATGCTGCCTTGACGTAGGCGATACCGCCTTTGTTGGTTGCCTTGACGAGAGCGAAGCGTGTCACAACCCCATAGCTCTTATTGCCCTTGGAGAGCAGACGCATGAGGTAACGTGCCAGTTCCTTGAGTGAGCCGGTGGGAAGCGAGAGCATGATGGGGAACAGTTCTCCTTCCCGCAACAGATATAGCCTCTGCCGTTCCTTGCAAGCCTTGGCATCGTTCTCCCAAGTACCGAACTCGTTAAAGGCACAGCTCTTGCAGTCACCGCCCGGATTCCCATAGCCTGTTGCACCGTCAAGGCTTCCGCAATCCGGCGGGTTGGATGCTCCCGTATACTTTTCTTTGAAGTAAGCACGGATAGGATGGTGATAAAGGATGACAGCCGAAAATTCCTTCTCAAACTCCGGTTCCTCGGGATTCTCCGATGGGATCTGGAAGAGTGTGGTGTCACCTGACGGCATCTTGATTCGTTCAAAGAACGCATTCAGCCCCTCCATTTCCTCCGAAATGACGGAACTGAAATCGAAGTCCCGAAGTGCCAGATAGCCTGTCGGCTGGATGGTTGCTATTTCCTGAGTTTCCTTTGCTTTTCTTGCCATGATGATTCCTATAGTTTCTTCATTATACAAGGGATGACACTTCAGCTTGCAAATCCATTGAGCAGTTCTGCCATCTGCTGTGCATGGGGGCAA
>JAFSWY010000299.1 GCA_017444295.1 Selenomonadaceae bacterium
GATTCCCTGCAAAGTCTCATGGGACGGACAAGGGTGACCAGGAAGAAGATGGATGTCATCCTGTCCATGACCGACGGGGTGGCTGATGATTATGAGCCCAATGGCAAAGAGATGCTGAGATTGTATCTTGATCTTATCGTCAATCGTGTGATCTCCTCTCCCCAAGTGGATGGACTGCTGGGAAGGATGGATGCGTCCAGGCGACTGGAACTTGAAAAGAATGTGCCTGCCCCTCAATCCTATCCCTCGGTAAACGGGGAGCAGGAGCCAAAGCCGGTGCCTGTGCAGTATGTCAAGGAGCTTTGCGAAAAGCATGGCATAGACCTGAAGACCGTATGGGAGGCTTATAAGGAGCATCTGGCTGTCATGTCCGGGTCCATTCTCATGAACCGGGACAAGAATCCGGCCTTGAGGCTGAAAGAATGGCTGGACAATTACGTGGTCAGGGGTTCCTTTGATGACCGCACCCTGGTGATTCTGCAAAGGGGCGAATAGGATGGCGAAAGAGAATCAGCATATCGAAAAAGCCATTCTGATGGACGACACGGAAATAGAATATGTATGGACGGACAACCCGCCCCGGGGCGGCATGAAGCATACCTATTTTACCCCAGACCGGAAATTTGCCATACAGTTCTTCAATAAGAGAGAGGATGCGGAATCTTCCCAGATGAAGGCAAGGCTTGAAAACATTGTGGGCCTTTATAATCCTACCTTGTCTGAGGAGGAGGGCGGCGCCATAGGGAATACCAGGGAAACGGCGGCATATTTTTCCAATCTCTATTGCTGGCCTGCCGCCCTGATAAAGTCGCCACAGTTTGGCGTTGTCTGCCCTGTCTATCCTCCCAATTTCTTTTTTGGCAGGCATGCGGTGAAAAATGGCGTGAATCTTGACCTGGCAGGGAAGGACAAGAAGAGCAGGTGGTTTACTTCCCGTACCAGCAAGTGGCTGGCGGATGACGAGTGTGGGAATTTCCAGACCATGCTGAGGCTTTCCATTTCCCTGGCAAGGGCAGTGCGACGGCTCCATACGGCAGGATTGTCACATTCGGACCTGTCCAGCAACAATGTCCTGATTGATCCCAGGACCGGTACCTGCGTGGTCATAGACATAGACTCCCTGGTGGTGCCGGGACTTTTCCCCCCGGAGGTGGCAGGAACCAAGGGGTACATAGCGCCGGAAGTATTGGAGACCATGGAACTGCCCTTTGACGATCCGGGCAGGAAGCTTCCCTGTGCTGCCACGGACCTGTTTGCTCTGCCGGTGCTCTTGTATGAGTATCTGCTGAGAAGGCATCCCCTGGATGGGCCGAAGATATACAGTACGGCTTCCACGGAGGAAGATGAGTTCCTGCAGTATGGCCCCAAGGCTACTTTCATTGAGAATCCCCAGGATACCTCCAACAGGCCGGATGATCTGCAGGTGAGCATCCATGACCTGGGGCCCCATTTGGAGAAACTTTTTCTTCAGGCCTTTGTGGATGGCATGCATGACCCGGAGAAACGTCCAACAGCAGCCCAGTGGGAAAAAGCATTGGTGAAGACCTGGGATCTGCTGCAGCCCTGCAGGAACCCCAATTGCCGGGGGAAATGGTTCATCCTGCACGATTTGCGCAGGCCGGTATGTCCCCATTGCGGGCAGAGGATAGATGCCGGGGGTGTGATGCACCTGCGCCTCAAGAAGCCCATGCGTGGGCGCAGGGGGCAGTGGCAGCAGGTGGGGGAAATCAATCTTTACGATAAGATGCCCCTGTTCCAATGGCATTTCGTGGCAGATGTCTATCCCGATGAAAAGATGCAGGATCGTTCCATGCAGGCGTACATCAGCCACCAGGGCGAGGCCTGGTATCTGGTCAACAATGCCCTGACGGGGATGCTTTCGCCAAAGGGGAATCTTGTACCGGTGGGACAGGCAGTTTGGTTGCGGGATGGGGCGATGTTTCCATCCTGCAATAAGCAGGATGCGCTTCTGCTGGAGGCAGTAAAGGGGTAATGGGGTAAGGCTATGAAATCCATTCAACAGATCGTCAATAGCGGAAATTCGAATATCGATATCCCCATGGGCGAGTACGAGGGTCCCTTGCGGATAAACCGCTCCTGCACCATAGACGGGCATGGGGCTACCCTTTGGGCTAAGGGCGGAACGGCACTGATCGTGGATTCTGCCAAGGTGACGATAAATAACCTGCGTGTGGAGATAACGGATCATCCGGAGCAGATCGTGGCCATCAAAACCAGGAATGATACGGTGCTGAAAGATGTGGAAGTCTATGGCCAGGAAGACATCAATGGCACGGTTTCCAAGTGGAAGCTGCCAAGGATGCTGGACTTTGGCTCCTTTGCAGCGGACAAGACAAATGAGTTTTGCCGGGAGATTTTTGCAGAAAGGAACTGCCGTATTGTCAATCATGTCCATGGAATGGACGTAAAACCTCAGACAATATCGGCCGGCAGGAATGAGGTGTCCTTCAAGGTTGCATCCCTTATGAGTTCGACGATCTTGTACGGGGATGTCATCCTGCAGACGGATTACGGCGTGAACAAGAGGATCTACATAAGCGGACGTGCCGTGCAGGGAGCGCCGGAGGTACATGAGCAGAAGGCTATGC
>JAFSWY010000300.1 GCA_017444295.1 Selenomonadaceae bacterium
TCTCCCTCCCCATTTTATGATGCTTTTCTCTCCGCTTCTGTGCGCCAGTCTCGGATAAGCTCGCAAAGTTTATCTGCCAGTTCCTGCTCCTTCTGCTGGTAAGTATGCCCGGTGCGCTCCAGAAAGATGAGCTTGTTTTCCCTTGCGGTGGGCATGTGCTCGTTGATATTCCTCAAAAAACCTGCCGGGTCGCCATAAGTGAAATTGTCATAAGTGCCAATGACAAGCGCCCCCGTATGGGTGATTTTTCCTACCGAAGAAAAGTCCCTGTCCTGTTCCACATGAACATTGTCAAGCATATTGTCAAATACCCATTGATAGGCAGTGCTGCCAATGCAGTTGATCCAGCCAAGCAGCGGGAAGGGAAGCAGCTTGTTTCCCTCACCCCGTTCCACCTGCTGCCTGATGATGTCCTTTTCCTTTTCTGTCACATCGCTCGTAAGGTAGCCAATATTTGCGGGGCTTAGCAAAACAAAATGCTCGACTCGCGTGTCGTGATGCCGTGACAAGTAGTAAATGACCTTGTTTGCCCCCAGGGAATGTCCGGCCAGGATGATATGCTTATAGCCCGCCTCTTCGGCAAAGTCCAGATAGCCTTCAATATCCTCGTCCGTATAGCCGAAATCCTCATTCCAAGAACCGATGATTTCTTTCTGGCCTGTTTTGACGTTGTAGGTTTCTATCTGCCCAAAGGCATCATTGGTTTGGGCATAGATGAAATCCATTCCGGCAGCGTTCAAAGTGTCCCCGATATTGTAGTAAAAGGGATTGGAATAGAAATTGCCGTGAATCCCCGTGATGGCAATCAGCACGGTGTCTGCCCTCTCTGCCGCGAACAGTACGCCGTCCAGCACCGTTCCTCGCTTGGTTGGAATGTCCAGTTTTTTTATGTTCTGTTTCATTGTTTTGCCTCACTTCCGGCGACTGCCATGGGCGAGCTTGCAAGCGGGACACCGGTGGCATCCCTGGACGACCTAGTGCGGTCGCAGGAGCGTGATGCGACTGTTTGCGACCGAAAAATGCAGCGATGTTCGTGGGAAGAATAACAGGCGTTGCAGGACACGCATTTGGACTCGTCTGCCTCTCCGTTTTTGAGCAGATTGGGGAAATCCGGCTCCCGCAGGAGGGGACGGGACAGGGACAAAAGCGCGATATTGGTGTCGTTCAGCAATTCCTCCATTTTTTCCCGGCTCCGAATCCCGCCGACCACCATAATGGGCGTGCTGACCTCGGCGGCAAGTTTGGCGGCAAATTTGGCAAAATACCCCTCGTTTATATGGGGACGGATGCCGGAGACGGAGGTGCCGTTCCCGCTGACCTCGATGGAATCAATACCCTCGGCGGAAAGTCTCTTGCAGATGGCAAGGCTCTCTTCTTCTTCCAAGCCATCGTAGGTGAAATCATTGCAGTTGATTTTGATGGTGACATGAAGTCCCGGCGCAACCTGTCGGATTCCGTGCATAATGTCCAAAAGAATTTTCATACGTCCCTCGGTGGAGCCACCGTAAGCGTCCTGTCGATGATTCACTCGTGGGCTGATGAAGCGGGAAAGGAAGAAGAAATGCGCCGCATGAATCTGCACTCCGTCATATCCAGCTTTTTCTGCCCGCACCGCCGCTTGCACAAACTTTTGGGTGACTTCATTGATTTCCTCCAAGCTCATCTCATCCGGTTCCGTTTGGACAAATTTCCCGTCCCCTCGTTCCCGGTAATATGCTCCCAAGGCAAGCTGGACAATGACGGGACAATCCTCCCGATGAATGACTTTCACCAGTTTCCTGTACTGCGGTATCAACTCATCCCTTGACAGACGCATCA
>JAFSWY010000301.1 GCA_017444295.1 Selenomonadaceae bacterium
ATGACCATCGAGCGGAATCAGCAAATTGGAGGGCATAAGGCTTGAACTCAGAAAATCCAAATCCCTACGCCGACATTATCGACCTCCCCCATCATGTTTCCAAGCATCACCCCCAGATGCCCATGGAGAAACACGCCGCACAGTTCTCCCCCTTCGCCGCCAAGGTAGGCCGCGAAGCCTTACGGGGCAAGGCTTCGGCAAAAAGAGAAGGGGGTGCATTTGCACCCCCTAAGGCTCGGAGTTTGCACCCCCTAATGTCGTTATTTCAAATTGTTACGGAAAAATGCCTCAATCTTGTCAAAAGGAATGACATCCATCTTGTCGTAGAGGTCGGTATGCACCGCTCCCGGCACGATGTAAAGCTCCTTATTACTCCCCGTGAGTTTCTTGAAAGCGTCCTCGCTGTAATAGCGGGAATGGGCTTTTTCCCCGTGGAGCATCAGCACCGGCGTTTCGATTTCATCCGCATAGGTAAGAAGCGGCATGTTCATGAAGTCGAGAACGGAACTCAAGGTTGCTCCCGTGGTGGAGCCGAAGGAACGGGGATGGTAGCCGCGTTTGGTCTGGTAGAAATCGTGGTAGTCCTTGACGAATTGCGGCATATCTGCCGTTACTTCGGAGGGAACGCCCCCGGCCATTTGATAAGTGCCGTTCTTGTAATCGGCAGTTCGCTGGGTACTGATTTTCTTTCTGCCCTCCATGCGTTCTTTCTTGATAGTAGCCAAGTCTTTGTCGTTGTCAAAATAGCCATTGGCACAGTTGCGGCTCATGTCGTACATGGTGGAGGTGACGGTGGCCTTGATGCGAGTGTCCATAGCCGCCGCATTCAGGGCAAAGCCACCCCAGCCGCAAACGCCGAGGATGCCGATACGCTCACTGTCCACATCGTCACGATTGGCAAGATAATCCACCGCCGCCGAAAAATCCTCGGTGCTGATGTCTGGCGAAGTGGTGTTTCTCGGCTCGCCGCCGCTCTCTCCCGTAAAGGCCGGGTCAAATGCTAAGGTGATGAATCCTCGCACCGCCATTTCCTGTGCATAACGCCCTGATACCTGCTCTTTCACAGCGCCATAGGGACCCGCCATAGCTATAGCAGGAAGTTTCTCTCCCCTCTTCATGTTCTTCGGCGTGTAAAGATCGCCGACCAAGGTAATGCCATAGCGATTATGGAAGATTACCTTTTGATGGCGCACTTGAGGATTTTCCGGGAACACCTTGTCCCACTTCTCCGAAAGCTGACTGGCCTTGATGGTTTCGGCGGGTGCTTTGGATGGCAGCATCGTATCTGCCGCTATCGCCGCACCGCTGCCCACGGTCAAAAACGCTCCGCAAGCCACCGCTGCTAAGACCTGTTTTGCCAATGTTTTCTTATCCATGTTCTCTACCTCGCAATCATAATTTTCTCACGGCTTCACGACCGCTTTCAAAATAGAATCTGTGGGCGAGACGATGCGCTCCAAGGTGTGTTGCAAGTCATCAAGGCCGATGATGTCAGTAACATACGCCTCCGGGTCGATGATGCCATTGGCTATAAGATCTATCGTCCCCCTGAACTCTTCTTCGGTGCAGGAAACGCTGCCCAGCAGACGAAATTCCTGTAAAACAGCCCGATTGATGTTGACGGGAATGGTGGGAGTAATGCTGTTGCCAATCATCACAATCGTCCCGCCGGGTTTTATGGCACTAATGCAATTCTGCATGGCCGATTCCGCTCCTACCGCCTCAAAAGCGATGTCAAAGCCGCCCTTGGATGCTTCTTGCGTTTCTTGGGGAAATTCCTCGGAAGCGGCATCGAAGTAGGCATCGAAGTATCCCGCTTTCTTGGTGGGAGCGAGTTTGTAGTCGTTGAGTTTGGAAAGTGCCACATAGGATGCGCCGGATTTTTTTGCCAACTCACCAATCATGTTGCCGATGATACCGTTACCCACCACGAGAACCTTATCGCCCAGTTTAATCCCTGCCTTACGTACAGCGTGATAGGCCACCATCAAAGGATCAATGCATCCGGCTGCCACATCGGAAACGCTATCCGGCAGCAGGTAGGCATTCTTGGCTTTTCCCGCAAACCGTTCGGCATAAGCGCCGTTGCATACAAAACCAATGTAGTTCGTGCCGTTCACATCCCGACAGAGATGCTCAAGCCCCGCGCGGCACATATCGCATTCGCCGCAGTACAGATTCGCCCAAAAAGTCACCCGATCGCCCTCTTTGAACTTGCTGCCGTTGGGGTTGGTCACCACACCGCAGAACTCATGCCCCATGATGAAGTCCTGCATATTCTTGCCCCAACCTTGACCGGCCTTCCACATATGGATGTCGCTGCCGCACACTCCGCAAGCCGTAACCTTGATTTCGATGTCTCCCGGCCGCACCGTGGGTACGGGAACCTCCTTGATTTCGATTTGTTTTGCTCCCACCAGCACGGCGGCCTTCATAGTGTCCTTTGCCATTTGCCATCTCTCCTGTCTGAAAATACGCTAGACTTATCTCTAGCCTATACTGTATCATTAAAGTTAACTCTAAAGTCAATACCCTGCATAAAAAATTTTTTCAGGAGGTTTTTTTCCGTGCCCTACACCATTCAACAGGTTTCCCACATGACGGGCATTCCTGCCACCACACTCCGCTACTACGACAAGGAAGGGTTGCTCCCTTTTTTGGAGCGTAGACCCTCCGGATACCGCGCCTTTTCGGATATTGACCTCTCCATGTTGCAGGTCTTGCAATGTCTAAAGGACACGGGAATGTCTATCGAAGAGATGAAGCAATTTTCCCTTTGGGTGCAAGAAGGTGATGCCTCTCTCAAGGAACGCTATGAGATGTTCGTGCGGCGAAAAGCTACTGTGGAGGGACAGATTGCCGAATTGCAAAAATCCTTGAAGGTTATCGAACACAAGATGAACTACTACAAGGAAGCCGTTGCCTCCGGGACGGAAAAGCATTTGATGGGAAAAGACACGCTCCCCTATGCGGAGGAATTTCGCTCGGCGAATAAAACAACCTGAATATCATTGAACGAGTATCGCCGCCAAGCCGCACGGGACAAGGCTTCGGCAAAAAGAGAGGGGGGTGCATTTGCACCCCCTAAGGCTCGGAGGTTGCACCCCCCTAATAAGATTTGTCGCTGTATATCGTTCAAATCACAGCCTTCAAATGCTGCGCTGTCTTTGACTGATCACATTCGAGCAATCCTTGCGGTGTTCCGGCATAGATAATTTCGCCGCCATCGCTGCCGCCACCCGGCCCCATATCAATTACCCAATCGGCCTGAGCGATAAGTTCCAGACGATGCTCTACAATGACGACGGTGTTGTGATTTTTTACCAGTTTACGAATGAGTGCCAGCAGTTTCTCTATATCTTTGCTATGCAATCCCGTACTTGGCTCGTCCAGGATGTAAAGCTGACCTTCTTTGGAGAGTTCGCTGGCCAGTTTCACCCGCTGAATTTCGCCGCCGGAGAGCGTGCTGGTAGGTTGCCCGAGAGTCAAGTACCCAAGCCCCACATCCATCATGCTCTGCAGCAGTTTTCGTATCTTGGCGTTTTCAAAAAATCCCTGCGCTTGCTCGATGGTCAGATGCATGACATCTTCGATGTTCATTCCTTTGTAGGTAAATTCAAGCGCCTTGGGATTATAGCGATGTCCGCCGCACTCCTCGCAGGGCACGACCACCGGCTCGGCAAAGGCCATGTCGTAGGTAATCTGCCCCGTTCCCTTACAGATTGGGCAAGCTCCTTCGGAATTGAAACTGAACCACCCGGCTTTTACGCCGTTTTCCTTAGCAAAAAGTCTCCTGATTTCATCCATAACTCCCGTGTAGGTGGCAGGCGTTGAGCGAATCGATGTTCCGATAGGCTTCTGGTCAATCACGATGGCATTTGGGTATCGTGCGGCCAGTTCATAGCGGGCAAGGGAACTTTTGCCCGAACCTGCCACACCGCAGATTGCCGTCAGTATTCCCTGCGGAATAGTCACGTCGATGTGCTTCAGATTATGGCAATGGGCATCCTTTATCCTGAAGCCATCCTTCCAAGGCAGCGGCGATGCGTTCAATTTTACCTTTTGACGCAAACTGTCAGAGGTCAGTGGTTTGGCCGCTTGTAGTTTCGTGATCCTGCCTTCGAATACGATATGCCCGCCGCCTGTTCCCGCACCGTGTCCCATCTCGATGATATGGTCGGCTAGGGCGAGCATTTGCCGCGAATGTTCCACCACCAAAACATTATTGTGCTGATCTCTCAAATCCAAGAGCATTTTACCGATGCGCTCGGCATCTGCCGGATGCAGCCCCGCGGTTGGCTCATCGAAAATGTAGGTGATGTTATTGAGATACCCGCCGAGATTTCGCACCATCTTGAGCCGTTGCGCCTCGCCCCCCGAAAGAGTTTCCGTCTTGCGGGAAAGGGAAAGATAACCGATACCCACGTCATTCATGCGCTCCAAATATTCGGCAATCTGCCTGGCGAGCGTCATCCCACGAGGGTCGGCAATATCATGCAGGAACTGCAATAATTCGGTAGCGGTCATATCCATACATTCGACGATGTTTCTGTCGTTGATTTTGGAGGCAAGGGCGCGAGGATTAAGCCCTGAACCGCCGCATGTACGGCACTGCCCATGCCGCACATGGGTCATGATTTCTGCCTGCAAGCTCTTTTTGAGTTTGCCAATGTCCCGTTTCATATACACGCGCTCAAAACGGGGAAACACACCCTCGTAGTCCACCATGTCCACCCCCCCTGTATTGTTGGAGCGAATGCCCACTTTGACGGATTCCTTGGAACCATGCGTCAATATATCCCATTCTGCGCCTGTGTAATCCCGCAATTTTTTATGCGGGTCGAGCAAAGGATTGTTTTGGTACAAATGTGTTTGCCAGCCGGAAGAAAACTGGCTGAACAGAATCGCCCCCTCCGCCAGGGACTTATCGGTGTCGAACATGGATTCCTCAATCAGTTCCAGTTTCTCGCCAATCCCCGTGCAGTCGGGACACATCCCGGCAGGATGGTTAAAGGAATAGGACATGGAGCCTCCTGCGCTGGGATTGCCCACACGGGAAAAGAGCAGACGCAAAAGAGGCAGGGCATCAACCGCCGTTCCCACAGTTGACCTTGCATTTGCCCCGATAGCGCGTTGATCCACGACAATGGCAGGCGTGAGATTCTTGATTTTATCTACCTTTGGCCTGTCGTAATGGGGCATTTTGTTCCGCAGAAACAGTGGATAGGATTGTTGCCACTGGCGGCTTGCTTCCACGGCAATGGTATCAAAGACAAGAGAACTTTTGCCGGAGCCGGAAACACCGGCGATCACGACCAATTTTCCTTTGGGTATGATGACATCAATGCTTTTTAGGTTGTTTTCTGCTGCACCGATGACTTCGATGTTGTCCTCCATCACTGTCCTCCTCGCTAATATCCTGCACTTGGCAATCCTTCTTTGGCAAATTCATCCTGAATCCGCTTTAAAAACTCACGGTGCAAAGCAAGATATTGCGCCGTTTTTTCCTCGCCCATACTCTCTGCGGCTCGATGCTCGGCACGTCGCATTTTGCACACCGTATCCTCGGCAAGTTTCCTGCCCTCGGAAGTCAGGATTATCTTTTTGCGATTCCTCGTGCCAGGTATCGCAAAAAGTTCCACCAATCCTTTTCGGGATAGTGTTGCTACAGCAGAATTGACTGTCTGCTTGGGGAACATCATTTTTTCAATAAGGTCTTGCTGAGAAACATCATCGGGAAGCGCAATCAAATAGTACAACACCCACATGGAACAATCAGACAAGGAAAAAAAGGACGCCATGCCACGATACAAGGCAGCAAATTGTTTTTCCTGCACGCCGATTTCCGCCAGAAAGTCCTCCGCATAATTTTTCATCCGCAGCCCTCCTCATATAAATATCCGAAAACAGACACTTCCATTTTAGTCCATTTTCGGATACTTGTCAAGAAGGCATGGTTTGTTTTATTTTTGGGGTATCGCCGCCAAGCCGCACGGGACAAGGCTTCGGCAAAAAGAGAAGGGGTGCATTTGCACCCCCTAAGGCTCGGATTTTGCACCCCCTGAATTTACTAATGACCGGCATACTCCATAAGATGTTGTGCCAATTCATAGGCTTTTTTGCAGTCGATTGGAAACTGTTGTTCTCTGTACTCTGCTTTTTCATGCTCATCAAACATATTCGCATCATATCGCGAATAATCAGCATATTGATAGGTATTATAAGCGCACAGCATTTCCGCATAACCAAAAATCTGCTGTGCATAGTTGTGAAGAGAGCCAAGCAATATGGGATAGTTGAATTGATTTGACAACTCTTCCGGGCAATTCATGGTGTATATCAGACCTACTGGCAATGTCCTATCCAAAAAACGCAGGCGTTCTTTTGTTTTCGGATCTACCATGTAAGGGGAAAGAGGAAACATTAGCCGTTCGAGAAACGAGCGCGTCTGTGCATTGGGCTGGTCATAATATATGGGCGCGCCGATAATAAGTAGTGCCTGCTCAATAACCCCTCATATCCTCACAGCGCCATCAAAAAACAAAAAATGGCTCTCCCCATACCCTTCTCCGCTATCCCAGAAAAAGAGACAAAAAAATCGCCCCTTCATCGTCGCGAACAGATTCGTCACCA
>JAFSWY010000302.1 GCA_017444295.1 Selenomonadaceae bacterium
CGTACTTTCTGGTATTTCTCCGCTTTTTTTACAAACATGGGAGGTGGATGGTGGAGGCCGTCGAAAAAAATATGGGGCGATAAAGGAAATCCGGCCAGATTCGGCGAATAGGTAAAGAGGTTAAGTCACGATGGATGCAAGTGATTTCAGGAAGGGATATGGTTACCTTGTTCACAGTGGTGACAGGGTGTTTTATGTGGTGGAAACGTCGATTCTCTATAAAAATGAAAAGGCGGGAAATACAGAGAAAAAGGGCATTATGATAGAATGCCAAAGGGAGCAGGCAGGTGATGGGAAGTGAAACCCTTGAAGGGAAGGACGAGCATAGCGCGGCAGATTTTTGCCCTGATGCTCCTGACGGGGCTTGTCTGTTTCGTTGCCTTTGAGACGGTTTCCTTTGTGGGGCTGTACGAAGTGCAAACACACGCTCTCGAAAATGGCCGGGAAATGGGGTTGTCGGCCGCCGGCTTTGCGGAGTCGGTGGCCGACGAGCAGGCGAAGAAGCGGTTCAGCCTGCTGGCGAGGGAAAAGGCATTGCACATTGATGCGGAAATGGCGCGGCTCAAAGAGGACACGGAACTCCTGGCCAGGGAAATGACCCATATCCTGACCCATCGGGAGCTTTATCGGCCGCGTCGGCTGCCTATTGGCGGGGAGGTGCCCATCGCTTCCGGGGAGCCGTATCTCTTTTTCCTGCGATCCCTCCGGGAAAGCGAGGGCGTGGCAGCAGTTCTTCCGGAGGTTGATATAGCCGCCAACACTGCGGATATGTTGTCCCTGTGGGTGGATTGCTACGACAACGGCCACGAAATGACTTGCTTTTACGTCTCGGAGCAAGGGTATCTCATCAGCGCAGACCTTATGCCAGACGGGAAGGAGTATGTGGATTTCCATGAGGAGTGGTTCTCCGCCGGCTTCGACCCTCGGCAGCGGCCTTGGTACAAGGAAGTAAAAGAGACGGGGAAAACCGTCTTTACGGATCTTTACGTGGGTATAGAGGGCTATCTGGCCATTTCCTGCGTCGCGCCCTATTATGACGAACAGGGCTTTGCGGGCATGGCGGGCATGGCGAACAATGTCGTTTCCCTGTATCGGCAGATAGAGGAAAGCGGGCTGGGGGAGGAAACCCGCGTCAATTTCATCTTGAACCGCAACGGGGAAATTATCCTCTCATCGAAGAAGAATGGAATGCTTGCGGCATCCGATCATCCCGTGGATCTGCGCCGCTCGGCGAAACGGGAGCTGGCGGCAGTCGCAAAGAAAATGGTGCGGGGACAGTCCGGCGTGTCCCTGGTGACCTTGGATGACAACGAATACTATCTGGCCTATGCGCCGGTGGAATATGTAGGCTGGAGTTTCGGCACGCTCATTGACCGGGACCTGGTGGTGCAGCCGGCGCAGGAGGCGAGGGAGCATCTTCTTTCCCGGGCGGCAGATTTTTCTGCCTCCCTGCAAGAATTTTTCTGGGAGGATTTGCTGAGGACGGCGGCCATGCTGGCGGTGCTGCTGGCGTTGCTCTTTTTCGCAAGCCGCCGTTTGTCACGGCGTTTTTCCCGTCCCATATTGATGCTTTCCGATGGTGTCAGGGAAATCGCCGGCGGGAACTTGGACAAGAAACTGGACATTCGCACAGGGGACGAGATCGAGCATCTGGCAGTATGCTTCAACGACATGACGGGCGAGCTGAAGACCTATATGGAAAATCTGGCCCGGGCCACGGCGGAAAGGGAGCGGGTGCAGGCGGAGCTTTCCATCGCTGCCGCCATCCAGGCGGGGATGCTGCCGAAGGAGTTCCCCAACCATGGAGCCTTTGACATTTACGCCACCATGCATCCGGCGCGGAATGTGGGGGGCGACTTCTACGATTTTTACATGCTGGACGAAAACCATCTGGCAGTGACCATCGCCGACGTATCCGGCAAGGGAGTGGGGGCGGCCATCTTCATGTCCCGCTCCATGACCATTCTCAAGAACTTCGCTGTCATGATGCAAAAACCGGACGACCTGGCGGGAGTGATGTCCTGCGCCAACAACCAGCTGTGCCAGGGCAACGAGGAAAATATGTTCGTCACCGTGTTTATGGGGTTGCTGGACACTGCCACGGGGAAATTCATCTATGTGAGCGGCGGTCACAATCCGCCCCTTCTGCGGCACGGGGAGACAGGCATATGTGAGTACCTCCCCCTGGCGGATAGCTGTATGCTGGGCATGATGGAGGATATACCCTTTGTAAACAGGCAGCTCACCCTAAAGCCCGGGGATATGCTCTTTCTCTATACGGACGGCGTCACTGAGGCTATGAACTCGGAGCAGGATTTATTCAGAGAGGGGCGCTTAAAGGAAGTATTGGAGGCAGAGCCCAGGGAGGCCGCCGCCGAGGAAGCTCTCTCCGCCGTGGCTGCCGCCGTCAGGAACCACGCAGGGGACACGGAGCAGTCCGACGACATTACCATGCTGGGACTGAAGTATTTGGCAAAAAGTTAAGGTGCTTTAAGATGAGACGATCTCAAAAGCTGGCGCTCCTGGCGGCTTTGGCCGCAGGGGCGAATTTCAGTGGGCAGGCTGAGGCCTATGATGCCGACAGAGTGGATTGCAATGGGAGGCAATTTATTGACTTTGCCTTCTTCCATGAGGGCGAATACAAATCACAGTACACCCTTTCCGCTGATCTCAGGGATGCTACCAAGGCGGCCACCTATTATTGGTCGGAAATGCTGGGGCCGCGTTCCGGTTTTTCCTCTCCCTGGCCCATTGCGGTCATCACGGAGAAAAATGTGCAAAATGCCTATGCGGAAACATTTTCCATCAGTGATGGCAAATTAGTCGGTGAAAACTATGTTGCCCAAATGTTGCAGGGGAAGCTTGCCCTGGATCCTTTGGATTTCGGCCAGCTGGTAAATGTGAAGAATGACTCCGGGCTCAAGGATATCATGGGTACCCATGCTTATTCCGAAATTGACATAGGACAGCACTTCGGCGCCAATCGCAGCGGTGCCATTGATGGATGGTGGGTGGATACGGATACGGTCCTTCCAAGCAACGAGCAGGCCACGGACTTTGTGGGGTGTTTCCGCCACGAACTGGGGCACGCCTTGGGGATTGCCATGGTGAAGCGAAATTGCGACTGGGACGGAAACGTCATCACGAACGAAAAGGACGCGCTTCATTATGGAGCGAACAATTTGATACTGAGCAAGTTCGCCGATGATGTCACGGACCAGAATTCGTGGAATTATCATCTGGTGGACCAGAACGGCAATCACGCCAAGGCGGGAATGCTCATTGTGACCACCGAGGGGTTCAACCTCCTGAAGGAGAGGAATCCTGCGGTTCAGGCGTCGGATTGCTTCATCGTGGACGTGGGAAACTACGCCTACTTTGTGGGCGATCATGTGACGGAGGTGCTGGCAGGGGCGACCTTCAACGGTGTCTCCGGCGTGCCTGTCAACGCTTATGAGAAAAACAGCAGCGGTGCCTACAAGGATTTTTTCGAGGGTTCTCACCTCCAGACACCGGGCATGATGAGCCATCGGCCTTACGGCAATTACACCGCCTTCATGGAGGTGGAGCTGGCTGTCATGCAGGATTTGGGCTACGATATTGACCGCAAGGCGTATTTCGGGCGTTCCATCTACGGCAGCGGGCTGACCATCCACAATACCGAGGGGTTTTCCGCCAGAAACGCAGCGGGAACCGCCTATACCTCCGCTTACAGCCAGGTGCCCCTTGGCATCGGCCTGCATGTTTTCGGCTCCCATAACGATGTTACCCAGTCTGCCAATATTTTCACCGAGGGCACGGGTGCGGTAGGCATCCGGGTGGACGGCGAGGGCAATACCATCCACGTCCCTGCCGCTACCGAGGTTCATGGGGACGGCTACCGGGGCAAGGGCATCCTGTTTGCCTACGGGCGCAACCAGAATCTCGATGTGGCGGGAACTGTGACGGCAAAGGGGACAGGGGGCAATGCGGTGGAGTTCAACTTCGGCTCAAGTTCCAACGGGGCACTGGACGAATATCGCGGCTCCTACATCCGCTACAAACGCGATGTCAGTGAATACACCGGCGACATTATCACGGCGAAAAATATGGCCCTGGGGGATATGGACATCAACACCTACAATGCCTCTGCCGATGAACTGAAGGGGGAGATGGTAACGGACTTCAATCTCTCCGGGCGGCTTGTGGGCGGTGAAAATGCCATTTACATCGGCAAAAATGCCTTTGTCAAGAACATCAACGTGCAAAAGGGGGCAGACATCACCGGCGCCATCACTTCCGACTGGAAGCATTTTTCGGAGGAACAGGGGATTTACGCCACCGAAAAGACGGTCACCTATCAGGACAAAGATAAGGAGACCGGTGCGGCGGAGACAAAGACAGGCACCGTCCAGCCACTGAAGATCCAATACCAGGGCAATGCCTACGCCTATACCGACTATATCCCCGACCTGGTGACGAACCTGAACTTTGACTTGCAGGACGGCGCCATGCTCTACCAAGGCAATATAACAGGCTCCGACAACATGAAGATGAACGTGGAGAGCGGGGCAGTTGGGCGTGGAACTGAAGCGTTGCCTCCATCGGGGCAACTACGGGATGCGCATTGGCATGAAACACGCTTTCGCGGGCGCGGATCCGGAACTCTCCTTCCGCTACGAAGGTTATGACGGCAAATCCTATACCTTGCGGAACAGCCAGGACAAGACCCATTTCCTCCTCTCCTTGTCGGGGGAAACGGAGTTTGCCAAGGGATGGTTCCTGGACGGCGAGGCCCAGCTGCAGAAAGGAGCCCATGACAAGGATATTTCTGCCACTGTGCAGTTCAGGCGGGTGTGGTAGGCATATTGCGAAAGAAGGTCATCCACGAAAGTTTCTAAGCAAAAAAGACATATTTTGGAGGAGGAATAACCATGGCAGAACAAATCGCCAGCAACATCACCTATAATCAGAGGGAGGAGCGGGACTGGAACGTCTGGGCACTCTCCGGCTCCCTGGATGTCAATACCTCGCCCAAGGCGGAGATCGAGGGACAGAAGATCTATGCGGCCGCCGGGAATCTGGCCATCGACCTCTCCGGTCTCAAGTATCTCTCCAGTGCCGGACTGCGGGTGCTCCTGCGCTTTGGCAAGCGGGCCAAAAAGGAGGGCAAGGGCTTTGCCCTGGTGGGAGCCGTGGACATGGTGGCCACCGTGCTGAAGGAGTCCAAAATGGATATGCTGGTCACGATTGCGGGGTCTGTGGAGGAACTGAAGTAAGCATGGAGCCTCAAAGGACAAACGCAGTAGACCTTTCACCGGAGGACGCGACGGAGCTGAAGCGCATCTACGGCGCGGGAGCGCTCGGCTTTCAGCCCTCGGTCGAAAAGATAAACCAAGCCATGAAACGCGCCTACGCCACAGGCGGATGCGGGGAGGATAGGCCGGGTCTCGCGCACATTCTCTATGTGCGGGAGCTGACGGCTTCCGAGCAGGAGCTGTTTGGCCGCCGCTTCGTTTCGCCCTATTTGTTCGAGCAAACCCTCTACAAAGTGCGGGGAAAACTCTTGCCCAATAAGCTGAATCTGGCCGTTCGTGGAATGACGAAGGCCTCGGAGGCTTTGCGAGCCAATTACGTCACACTGGGGGAGCGCAATCTATGCGTCGTCTTTGACAGCCGCCCGGATTTGCCCTTGCCGACGTATCGGAATCTGGAGCAGGTCGATGAAGAGGATATGGATGCCGTGCTGAGGCAAGCCATGGCGGCGGATATGCGGGAGCCCTTTGACATCGTTTCCGGCAGTCTTGTGCGGATTTCCGTGTTCCACACCGGGGAGGGGGAATACGCCGTGCTGGTGACGGCGGCGCGGCTTGTAGCCGGCGGCATAGACGTGGCGGCGCTCCTGCGCTCAGCCATGGAGGGTGTGCCCTACAAGGCATCTGCGGATCCGCAAGTCCCGGCGGCACGGGACCAGCTGAAGGACTCGGTGAAAGATTACTGGCGGCGCGTGTTCACGGATTTCCCCCCCCGGATGCCGCTTCCCTACAGCCAGGAGCGGAAGGGGGAGGAGTACCGCCAAAAATCATACCGTCTGGCCATCCCTGCCAACTTGCTGTCGGATTTACGGCGGGAGGCCAAGACCAATCGCCTGATGCTTGTGGCCCTTTTCCTGACGGCCTGGGGGCTGGCCTTGGAGCAGGGTGAGGCGGAGACGGAAAGGGCGCTCTGTATCCTGATGCCGGAAGAGACGGGGGAACTGAGGATCATCCCTTTGCGGTATGTGTCAGACCCGGAGGAGACCTGCGGCCAAGCGGTCAACAGGGTGTTCCAAAAAATTCTGGTGTCCCGCCCCTACGCCAAATTCGGTTGGCAGGGTCTCGATGAAGTAGCGCCCGAGCAGGGGGAACTGTTCCATCACTTTTTGAGTTTCGCTGACTTTTTGGGCGCAGACACGAACTATGCCCGGACAGCAGGGACGCCTACGGGCAGCATGGTCATGCGCAACGCCTATGATGCCCTGGGTATGCCCCTCTCCGTGTATTTCCATGACAACGAGGGGAATGCAGCGGTATCTTTCCGCTACGACGATGGGGCATTTCGCCCCGAAGGCGTGCCTGCGCTGGCATCGCGCTACCTCTTGGCGCTGTCGGAGCTGCTGACGGACTGGAATTTGCCTTTGAGTGCCTTCCGGCAACGGCTGGCCGAGCGCATTGCCAAGCACGAGACAGCCACGCTGGAAAAGGCGCAGGAAAGCCGCGCTGTCCTGCAGCATATCCTTTCCCGCCTGACTTTGCTGCAAGGCTTGATGAAAGAAGGAACGCTGCAAGACCTGATGCGGGTGGCGAGCATGACCCAATATTTTGAAGGGGACCGCATCTATGGACGGGATATGGAAGAAAATATCCTGTTCGTGGCCCAGGGCGTGTTGCAGCGCAGCATGGATGCCGGTGACGGTTGGTACAATATGCTGGATTTGGTGGGGGAAAACGAATGGATCAATGAAACGGCGTTCCTGGAGAAGCGCACATCCCATATTGCGGCAGAAGTCATTTCCGAGGAAGCGACGATTGTCCGCATCCCCCTCGGCAAAATGTACGATGTTTTCCGTGATAAGCCGGAAATCAAGGACAGGATGCTCCAGCATATTTTGTGTGAGATGGAAAAGTACCAAAAACGCTGGGTGCAAAACTGAATGGTAAATGTTATGAGTCTTTCCCGCGCATAAAGCGCATGGATAGTATTTTATAAATGTATTTTTTTACATGGGAGGAATCAACATGAACTTCAAAGGCAAAAAAATCTTAGGGTTGATGGTCTCTTGCGTACTGGCGGGGAGCTTGCTTGCCGGTTGCGGCGGTGAGCAGCAGGCTGCCAAAGAACCCCAGAAGACGGTGCGTGTCGGCATGATTGCCAACATGAACGCCAACGAAAAGGCCTACAATGAAATCATGGAGAAGGTCGAGGAGGAGAGCGGCGTCAAGCTGAGCGTGCCGCATGTGTACACCTACTACGACAGTATGAACGCCATGCAAATGGGGCTGGAATCCAAGAGCATCGACGAGATGAGCACCTACAAGAAGGTGGCCGAGTATATCATTGCCCATAAAAACAATCTCGCGGTGGTTGACCATAAGGGCATGAAGCTGAAGGATAATTTCTGTCTGGCACTCCGCAAGGACGATACTGCCCTCAAAGAGCGTCTGGACAATGCGCTCAAGGAGATGAAGGCAGACGGGACACTGGACAAGATCAAGGAGGATTTTGTCACCAATCTCAAGCCGGGGACCGAGCCGCCCGCAGTGGCAATCCCCAAAACGGAGGGGGCCGACACGCTCAAAGTGGCAGTGACCGGCGACATGCCGCCCATTGACCTCATATTGGCGAACGGCACGCCGGCAGGATTCAACACTGCCGTCCTCGCCGAGCTGGGCAAACGCCTCGGCATGAATGTGGAGCTTGTCTCCCTGGAAAGCGGCGCACGGGCGGCAGCCCTTACCTCCAAGCGGGTGGATGTCATCTTTTGGGCGGTTAGCCCGGTTCCCGGCGACTCTCGTCCTGCCGACATGGACGTGCCCGGTGGCGCAGCCCTCACCGAACCTTACTATGAGGATGAGATTTTTCATGTTGCTTTGAAAAAATGAGGAGCGTGTATCTTGGAAATATTGGAGCTTTTTTCGCGGGTTTTTATTCGTGATGGGGCATGGCTCTTCATCTTGGAGGGGCTTTGGGTGACGGTGCAAATATCGGTGCTGTCGCTTTTGGGCGGGACTGTCCTTGGGGCAGTGGTCTGCTTTTTTCGTCTGCGGCACCAAGCTATCCTGCGCGGCATTGCCAAAACTTATATTGCCGTCCTGCGAGGCTCCCCCGTCCTCATGCTCCTGATGCTGTTTTACTACAGCGTTTTCGCCGACAGTTCCCTCAGCCCTGTACAGGTAGCCATATTGACATTTTCCCTGCACACCTCGGCACATGTTGCCGAGCTGCTGCGCGCCTCCCTCCTTGCTCTCGACTGGGGGCAGGTGGAGGCTGCGCACATGCTCGGCCTCACGAGGTGGCAGGCATTTCGCTTTGTGGCTCTGCCTCAGCTCTTGCGGCTGGCCAAGCCGGTCTATCAGTCCACGGCGGTGAATCTCATCCAGTGGACCAGCGTGGTGGGCTATGTGACCATCACCGACCTCACCAGGGTCATGAACAACATCGCCTCCCGCACCATGCAGCCGATGATTACGCTCACGGTGGGCATGCTCATCTACATCGGCATGGCGTATTTGGTATACGGAGTCTTTGCGCTGGGGGAATATAAGTCCCGTCAGCGGCGAAAGGAGCAGCAAACGTGAACATCATTGAGGTGCAGGGACTCACAAAATCATTTGACCGGCTCAATGTGCTTCAAAAGGTTAACCTCACCGTGGAGGAGGGGGAGTGTCTGGCCATTATCGGCGCATCGGGCTGCGGCAAGAGCCTGTTTTTGCGCTTGCTTGCCATGCTGGAAAAACCCGACGAGGGGCACATTGCCATCGCCGGGCAGGAGATTACCGCTCCCGGGGCTGATATACAGCAGATTCAGCGGCTGATGGGCATGGTCTATCAAAAGTTCCACCTTTTTTCCCATCTGGATGTCATGGACAATCTTTGCCTTGCCCCGCAAAAGGTTTTAGGGATGGAGCGCGAAGCGGCGGAGGAGCGGGCTCACAATTTATTGGAAAAGGTAGGGCTCACAGCCAAAAGCCATGCCTTCGTAAATGAGCTTTCCGGCGGGCAGCAGCAGCGCATTGCCATCTGCCGCAGTCTGATGATGCAGCCGCGCATACTTTTGTGCGACGAGCCCACCAGTGCGCTTGACCCTTCCATGGTCGGAGAGGTGCTGGCAACTATTCGGATGCTGTCCAAGCAGGATTTGACCATGCTGATCGTTACCCACGAAATGAAGTTCGCCCGCAATGTGGCGGATCGCGTGCTGTTCTTTGCCGATGGGGGCATTTACGAACAGGGAACGCCGGAGGCCATTTTCGACCGGCCGCAACGCAAAAAGACCATTGCCTTCGTTCGTCGCCTGAAATATTTCCACTACGAGGTGAAGCAGACGGATTTTGACTTTGTTGCCATGCAGGTCGGCATCCAGATGTTCAGTGAAAAGTACGGCATAGACGACATAAGCATCAAGCTGCAGCTATGCGCCGAGGAGACGGTGGGAGCGTTTTTGCACGGTCTGCGGGGCACGGGCGATCCCATAGACATCACCGTCGACATCGAATACGGGGAGCAGGACCGTCGCGTTGTCGCGGACATTGGCAGCCGCGGTGCGCCCCTGAATCCCCTGGCCGAACAGGAAACAACCGATGAGGAAGAGACATTGTACTGGAATATGGTGCAAGGCATACTGAAAGGAATCTCCGCTTCGCAGCGTTACAGCTACGCCGAGGGGCGCAACAAAATCCGCTTTGAGTTTTCTTCACATGGATATAACGAGGAATGAAAGAAATGAAAAAATATCTCTTGCTTTGCCTGGTCTTCCTGTTGGCTGTTGCCCTGCACGGAGCCTGCCGTGCAGGGATGCCCCCAGGGGAACCGGTGGACTACAGCCGAATGGAAAATTGGGCGTATTTCGAGGACAATGCTGCGGGCAAGGCGGCGGATGTGTTCTTTGTTTGCCCCACGGTCTTCCGGGGCGACGAGAACCATGCCAACATGGATCTCTCTGACGAGGAAACCCGGCGGAAATTTCTCGGTGCCACCAACATGGAAAAGGGCATCTATGACCGGGAGGCCAGGTTCTTTGCGCCGTATTACCGCATGGCAGGATTTGCCACCCACAGCCTTTCCAAGGAAGGGCGCGAAGCTTGCCTATCGCTGGCTTATCGGGACGTGAGGGAGGCATTTCTCTACTATTTGGCATACGAAAATGCCGGCAGGCCCTTTATTTTGGCAGGATTTTCCCAGGGCAGCGACCATGTATTGCGGTTGCTGAAGGAATTTGGGGCGCGGGAAGATGTGAAAAGCCGTTTGGTGGCGGCGTATTGTCCCGGCTGGCTTCTTACGCCGGAGGATGTTGCCGCATATCCGCACCTTTCCCCGGCAAAGGGCGAGGACGACCTTGGGGTGATTATTTCTTTCAACAGCGAGGCCCGGTATGTGACGGCCTCCCCCATTGTCCCCGAGAAGGTGAAATCCCTCTCCATCAACCCTCTTTCCTGGCGCACGAACCACGCCAGGGCAGACAAAAAACTTAATCTTGGCGCTTGCTTTACGGACTATAGCGGGGCAATCAAGCGGGAAATCCCCGGGCTGACCGGCGCATACATAGACAAAAAACGCGGGACGCTGAAGGTGACGGACGTAAATCCGGAGGACTACCCGCCGCGTCTTGCCAACTACCCTCCGGGGGTGTATCACATTTACGACTATCAATTTTTCTACCGCAACCTGCAGGAAAACGTGGCTGTCCGCATTGCCGCATACGAACGGCGGTCGGCGAAAATTCCTTGAAAAGTGCATACATACCTGATACGATATTTTAGAAAAATGTTTTGAAGAAGGGAGAATTTTTATGGGATTGATCAAGGCGGCCATAGGAGCCGTGGATGGTGTTCTTGCGGACCAGTGGAAAGAATTTTTCTACTGTGATGCATTGGATGCGGATACCCTTGTGGCAAAGGGAATGAAGCGCATAAGCTCGAGGGGGCGCAGCTCGAACACCAGCGGGGAGGACAATATCATCTCCAATGGCTCTGTCATCTCTGTGAACAACGGGCAGTGCATGATCATCGTGGAGCAGGGCAAGGTGGTGGAGATTTGCGCCGATCCGGGAGAATACACCTATGACAAGTCCACGGAGCCCACGGTGTTTGAGGGCGACCTCGGCACGAGCCTCATGGAAGTGTTCAAGCGAATGGGCAAGCGGTTCACCTTTGGCGGGGATACCGGGAAGGACCAGCGTGTTTATTACTTCAATACGAAGGAAATCATAGGGAACAAATACGGGACGCCGCAGCCGATTCCCTTCCGCATTACCGATGCCTCTCTGGGGCTGAATGCAGTGGTGTCCATCCGCTGCTTTGGGGAATACAGCTATCGGCTCGTGAACCCGATTCTCTTTTACACGAACGTCTGCGGGAATGTGGAGGGGACTTACAGCCGCAGCGAGATTGACAGCCAGCTCAAGACGGAACTGTTGACGGCTCTCCAGCCTGCCTTTGCACAGATTTCCAGCCAGGGCATCCGTTATGACGAACTTCCGGGGCACACCATGGAGATTGCGGATGCGCTCAATCGTGTGCTGGGCAAGCAATGGGGGGAGCGCCGCGGCATTGAGGTGGTTTCTTTCGGCGTTTCCAGTGTCACGGCAAACCCGGAGGACGAGAAACGCCTCAAAGACCTGCAGTTCTCGACGCCCCTCACCAATCCGGCCATGGCAGCAGCCCGCATTGCAGGCGCACAGGCCCAGGCGATGCAGGACGCAGCGAAAAACGAGGGCGGCATGGGGGCAATGGGAGCCTTTATGGGAATGGGCATGGCGCAGAATGCAGGAGGAATCAATGCGGGCCAGCTTTTCCAAATGGCAGGGCAGCAGGCGCAGGCAGCGCCTCCTCCATCGTCGGCTGCGGCGGGCGGCTGGACCTGCAGCTGCGGTCATGCAGGAAATACGGGAAAGTTCTGCTCGGAATGCGGCAAGCCTCAGCCCGCGCCGGCAAGCGCATGGACCTGCAGCTGCGGGCACGCAGGAAATACGGGGAAGTTCTGCGAAGAGTGCGGCAAGCCGAAACCGGCAGGCCCATGGACCTGCAGCTGCGGCACGCAGAATGAGGGCAAGTTCTGCTCCAATTGCGGAAAGCCGAGGCAGTGATGAACCATGGCGGATACGACAGTCAGCTATAAATGTCCCCATTGCACAGCGCCATTGAGCTTCCAGCCCGGCCATGAGAAAATCACCTGCGAGTATTGCGGCACGGAGTTCGAGGCAGCGGCAATCGAGGAGCTCTTTGCGCGGGAACAGGAACTTGCGGCAAGGGCTGCGGAAGCGGAGAACGTGCAGTGGGATACTTCAGGCGCCGGTGGGGAATGGTCTGCGGAGGAGGCAGGCGGCTTGCAGAAGTTCACCTGCTCCTCCTGCGGCGCAGAGCTTGTCTGCGACGAGAATACCATGGCAACCGAATGCTGCTATTGTGGCAACCCCACCATGCTGCCTTCGCGGTTCGACGGAATGCTGAAGCCGGACTATGTCATTCCCTTCAAGAAAACCAAAGCGGAAGCGGTTGCGGCACTCAAGGAGTTCTACAAGGGGAAGATCTTGCTGCCGGCAGCTTTTACGGCAAACAACAGGGTGGAGGATATCCAGCCCATGTATGTGCCCTTTTGGCTCTTTGATGCTACGGTCTCCGCAACGGCAACTTTTCGGGCGGAGTCGGACATGGTTTACGATACTCCCCATGAGACCGTAACGGAAACGAGCGTCTATTCCTGCGAGCGGACAGGGCATATGGAATTTGGGCGCATCCCCGTGGATGGCAGCCAAAAGATGGACGACAGCTACATGGAGTCCATTGAGCCATTTGACTACAATGATATCGTGGAGTTCAACGCCGGATATCTTGCGGGGTATCTTGCCGACCGCTACGATGCAAGCGCCGAGGAATCCGTATCCCGGGCAGACAAGCGCGTAGAGAACAGCGCCGCCGGTGTCCTGCAGGGAACGGTGACAGGATATCATCGTGTGGCCTTGGAGAACAGTGTCATTTCAAAGGAGGAAGGCAAGGTTTCCTATGCACTTGCCCCTGTCTGGATCCTCACGACGCGGTATGAGGGCAAACCCTATACCTTCATGATGAATGGGCAGACGGGCAAGATGGTAGGACGTCTCCCTTATGACAAGAAAAAGTCCTGGCTCTATTCCGGAGGAGTGGCATTGCTTCTCGTTCCTGTGCTGTACTTTTTGGCCAGATTTTTTGTGGCAATGTGAAGGAGGGAAGGGATGAGAAACACATTTTTTTGTCTTGTGGCGCTGGTTCTGGTTCTGTTCTCCTTTCCTTTGTCTGCAGCAAGCATGAATCCCGCTCAGAAAGCGCCCGTCGTGAACCAAAAGCGATCTTCGGCAGAGACGGCCTATCCGGCAGGAGGAAATGCTCTCGTTTATGTTGATACGGGGATACATGTCCTGAATACCGATGACCAAAAAAATTTGGAGAATCGTCTTGCGCAAATCAATGAAAAATACGATGTCCATGTGGGTGTGGTATTCCTGAAAAAACTGCCTGTCGGCAGGACTGCGGAAAATGTGGCAAAAGCCATTGCGGAAGGTGGCAACGGATACGAACAGGGCTCAAAGGGAAGCATGGTTCTTCTGGTGGCAACGGATTCCCGTGACTATTACATCGCCACGGGACGTTATCTCAACAAGATCATCACATCGAAGGAGGGAATCCCTTACATTCAGGAGGAAATCCTGCCGGACCTCAAGGACAACAATTTCGGGGAGGCAGCTTTTGGCTTTGCCGGAGCAGTGGAGATGGAACTGGCTTACTATGAGAAGAACGGGGAGCCATATGATCCGGCGAAGGAGTTCAGCTGGCTGGCCCTGCTCATCGCTGTGCTTGGAGGCGGGCTTGCGGGCATCGGAGTCCGCTCTTATCTCATCTCTCAGATGAGCAATGTCCACCATGCAGCGGATGCGGATGTCTATCTGGACAAAGAAAGTTTTGAGCTTACGAGTGAGTCGGATACTTTCCTCTACACAAAGGTCAAGGCAGTCCCGAAAAAGAAGCATTCCAGCGGGAGCTCCAGTGACAGCGGTTCCACCGGGGGCGGTGGAGGAAAGTTCTAGTGCAACACGCCCTAGTCTTTGCAAGCCAATCATGCATGACAGGACAAGCAATCTGTATATTTTGCCGTTGGCAAAATTTGAACCCCCTTCGGGGGCTAGCTACGCGTCGCAATGCGTTATGACAGGGCAAGCCTGTCGAAACGTTAATCTGTATATTTTGCCGTTGGCAAAATTTGAACAATGCGTTATAATGTAGCGAGAAAAAAGATTTCATATTTCTCACAGGAGTTTTACAGGAGGAATAGGCAGCATGATTGGTGATATTTTACGTCAGGAACGCGAGAGGCAGAGCTTGACGGTGAAGGACATTGAACAGGGGACGAGTATTCGCGCATTATATATAGAAGCCATCGAAAAAGGGGAATACCAGACACTTCCGGGTGAGGTCTATACAAAAGGCTTTATCCGGAATTATGCGAATTTCTTGAACCTGGATGCGGATGATTGTGTCAGGCGGTATGTTTCGGAAAATCATCCGGAGCAGGCAATGGCGGAAGCAGCACGGGAGGAAACCCCACGGAAGGAAACTCTGGTTCGGGATACGTCGGATTTTTCACAAGCAGGTGCGGGGTACCAAATGAAAAAGGGATCGTCCGTCAATTACGGCATGATGGCAGCTGCGGTTGCCCTCATTGCCGTTCTTGGAGGAGGCGCTTATTTCCTGCTGGGCGATGACAGCCATTCGACGGGCAAACCGTCCGCCGGACAGGTTCAGCAGAACAAGAAACCGGCATCCGTGAAAACAGCAGAGAAGCCCGGTTCTTCTGCCAAGGAAAGCGTGCCTGCTATAGATGCGGGAAAAGGACAGGGCTCCCAGGCACAAAACACGTCCCAGCCTGCTTCTTCGGAAAAGAAGGCAAATGATGTACAGGTAACGGCGAAATTCACGGATCGTTGCTGGACAAAGGTCGTGGCCGATGGAAAGACCGTCTATGAGGGAATCGCAGAGGAAGGCAAGACCATGTCGTGGAAGGGCAGTGAGAACGTGACCATCACGGCAGGAAATGCAGGGGCCATGGAACTCACCCATAATGGGAAGCCGCTTGGCAAGGCAGGTGCGACTGGACAGGTTGTGGACAAGGTATTTACCAAGGATTCTGTGAATTGATGGAAGGTTTTTTGCCAATATCACGGGCTGACATGGAAGAACGAGGCTGGGAGCAGCCGGATTTCGTGTTCATTTCGGGGGATGCGTATGTCGATCATCCAAGTTTTGGGCCAGCAATCATTTGTCGCTTGCTGGAAAGGCATGGTT
Source organism: Selenomonadaceae bacterium (assembly GCA_017444295.1). Taxonomy (GTDB): domain Bacteria; phylum Bacillota; class Negativicutes; order Selenomonadales; family Selenomonadaceae; genus UBA3796. The sequence goes on from JAFSWY010000302.1 coordinate 15,552, forward strand.
ATAAAGTAGGAATCATTCCCCAGCCGGACTGGCATTCGACGCGGGATTTCGCCCGCCTGGGCAAGCCACGGCTGGGGTTCCTTGTGTCTGCGGGAAATATGGATTCCCTGCTCAACAAATTCACGGCTGCCAAAAAAACGCGGCAGAAAGATGCCTATTCTCCCGGAGGGAAATCCGGCTACCGGCCGGAACGGGCTGTCATCGTTTACTGCAATCGCCTGCGGGAATTGTGGCCAGAGGTTCCTGTCATCATCGGTGGCATTGAGGCAAGCCTGCGTCGCCTGGCGCATTATGATTACTGGTCGGATGCCGTACGCCGATCCATTCTTGTGGACAGCATGGCGGATCTCCTCATCTACGGCATGGGGGAACATGCCGTTCTTGAGGTTGCGGCAGAGCTTCATCGGGGCGTGAAGGCGCAGGATATCCAGGATATCAAAGGAACTTGCTTTCGGGTGCCGAATTTCGATTATGTATGGGATTATGAAAGGCTTCCCTCCTATCAGGAGGTTCGGGAAGACAAGAAAGCCTTCGCAAAGGCTTTCAAGCTGGAATATCTGGAGCAGGACCCCATTCGCGGGAAGCGTCTGGCACAGCAGAACGATGAATGGTGTGTGGTGCAGAATCCTCCTGCATTGCCTCTTTCCGAGGAGGAGATGGATGAAGTCTATGGCCTTCCCTATATGCGCACCTATCATCCCATCTATGAGAAGGACGGGGGAGTGCCTGCCATCAAGGAAGTGCAGTTCAGCCTTGCAAGCCAGCGGGGGTGCTTCGGCGGCTGCAATTTCTGTGCAATCATTTCCCACGAGGGACGCATCATCCAGCGCCGCAGCCATGCCTCCTTGCTGCGCGAGGCGAAAATCCTCACAACCCTCAAGGGTTTCAAGGGATATATCCATGATGTGGGAGGCCCGACGGCAAATTTTCGGCGCACTTCCTGTGACAGGCAACTGGCCTCCGGCACCTGCAGGGGGAAGCCGTGCCTGTCGCCGGTGCCGTGCAGGAACCTTGTTGCAGACCATGGGGATTACCTGAAGCTTTTGCGGGAGATACGGGAGATTCCCAAAGTCAAGAAGGTTTTCGTGCGTTCCGGGATACGTTTTGACTACATGGAACTTGCCCATGACGGGGATTCTTTTCTGGAAGAGCTCTGCCGCCATCATGTGAGCGGCCAGCTCAAGATTGCGCCGGAACATGTATCCGACAGGGTCACACGCCTCATGGGGAAATCACGCAAAGAGGTTTATCTGCGGTTCGCCGGGAAATTTCGCCGGGTGAATGCGCGGCTTGGAAAGAAGCAGTACCTTGTTCCCTATTTCATGTCAAGCCATCCGGGGGCGACGCTGGAGGATGCCGTGGAATTGGCGGAGTTCATCAGGGATCTGGGGTATCGTCCGGAGCAGGTGCAGGATTTCATTCCCACACCGGGAACCCTGTCCACCTGCATGTACTATACGGGGATCCATCCTCTTACGGGGGAGAAGGTCTATACGGCAAAATCCTTCCCTGAGAAGCAGATGCAGCGGGCACTTTTGCAGTATTGGGACCCAAGGCATTGGGATATCGTGCGGAAGGCTCTCCATCTTGCCCATCGGGAGGATTTGATCGGGTATGGAAGAAAGTGCCTCGTTCCTCCCGAGAAAACGGAAAAGGAAAGAGCGATGAGATCCGGGGATGGCCGACGCAGGAAAAATGCCGGAACACGGAGGAAAAAGGAGGTGTAGATATGCGTTGTCCCTTTTGCAAGAAACCGGACAGCAGAGTGGTGGACTCACGGGCGGCCGATGACGGGAATACCATACGCCGACGCAGGGAATGCAGCGGGTGCGGGCGCAGGTTTACGACCTATGAGATACTGGAGCGGGCGCCTTTCATGGTCATCAAGAATGACGGGCGCCGTGAACCCTTTGACAGGGATAAGCTCCTGAACGGCCTTATCCGTTCCTGTGACAAGCGGGATATCTCCATGGAGCGCATCGTTACACTGGGAAATGATATCGAACGGGAACTGCGCAATACCATGGAGCGGGAAGTAACGGCACGTTCCATCGGGGAACTGGTCATGGAGAAATTGAAGGATTTCGATGAGGTCGCTTATATCCGTTTCGCATCGGTATACCGAAAATTTCAGGATATCAGCAGCTTCCAGAATGAACTGGAACTGCTCAAGGGGCGGGAAAAGAAGCGTTGATTTGGGGGAAGCGGCAGATTGGACTGGGAACTGAAGGAAGAGCTGAAAGCAAGGCTCAAGAAGGAACAGGGGTATTATGTCTATCCGACGGGAGGCCGCCAAAGGTTTGCCCTTGTCTACCCGAATTCCTATCATGTGGGCATGTCCAATCTGGGAATCCATATTATCTATGAACTCCTGAACAAGCGGAAGGATACGGCCTGCGAGAGATTTTTCCTGCCGGAGCGGAAGCAGGTGGAGGCCTATCGAAAAACGAGGACACCTCTTCTGTCCATGGAAACCCAGTCCCCGCTGTTCCGCTTCTCCATCATTGGCTTCGCTGCCTCTTTTGAAATGGATTATTTCCATATCCTTGAGATGCTGGAACTCGGAAAGGTCTGTTTGCGGGCGGCAGAGCGGGGGGAAATGGATCCCATTGTCATCATCGGCGGTCCCTGCGCAACCTTTAATCCGGAGCCCCTTTCCCTCTTTGCGGATGCCTTTGTCGTAGGGGAGGGCGAGGCTGTCCTGCCACATTTTATGGATGTTTATTGCGAGTCGCGTTCCGAGGGGCTTGCAAGGCCGGAATTGCTGCGGCGATTGTCGGAAGTTCCGGGCATCTATGTTCCTTCCCTCTACGAACATTGTTATGACGAAGCCGGAGTGTTGCGGGAAATCAAGGCATTGCAGGGCGCTCCTGCAAATGTGGAGCGGCAGTGGGTGAAGAATCTGGATGAGCATCCGGCCCATACCGTTGTGGTTACGGAGAACACGGAGTTCAACCTTTATCTCATCGAGACAGCCCGGGGCTGCGGCCGCCATTGCCGCTTCTGCATGGCGGGCTACTGCTTCCGCCGCCCGAGAAACCGTTCCCTTTCCTTTCTTGGGCAGGAAGTCCGCGATGCAGTTCCCTATGGCAAGCGTATCGGGCTCATGGGGGCGGCGATTTCCGATTATCCGGAGATTGATGCCCTTTGCGAAGATATTTCCCGGAAAGGGCTTCCCATGTCCGTGGCATCCTTTCGTGCGGATTCCGTGACGGAAAGGCTGGTGGAGTCCCTGGCGCGAGGCGGGCTCAGGACGCTCACCATGGCACCGGAGGCCGGGAGCCGGCGCATGCGGGCGGCCATCAACAAGGGCATTGAGGAAGAGCATCTCTTTGCCGCAATGGAAATGGGGCTGAAGGCGGGCATCCAGAATTTCCGCCTTTACCTTATGATCGGGCTTCCCTTTGAGGAAGAAGAAGATATTGATGCCATCGTGGAATTGGCCGGCAGGCTCAAGGATTTCATGGAGGAGAGAGGCAGCAAGGGGACGCTGACCTTGAGCATAAATCCCTTCATACCAAAACCCTTTACGCCGTTCCAGTGGATGCCCATGGCGGACCGCAAGCGGTTGGAGAAACGTCTGCGAAAGATACAGGATGCCCTGAAAAAGCGAAAGCATATCCATATCATTGCGGAGTCCATAAAGGAAGCCTGTATCCAGGGCATCCTTGCGCGGGGGGACCGCAGGATATCCGAGGTCCTGCTTGCCTCCCATGTCTCCGGCGGCATCAAGTCCTTCCGGCGTGCCATGGGGGAGGCGGGCCTTTCCTCCGGGTTCTATCTTCAACGCGAGAGGAGCGAGCAGGAAATCTTCCCATGGGACAGCCTTTCCATGGGATTTCGTCGGGACTACCTTTACAAAGAATTGAAAAAGGCGGAAACTTTCCAGCCGACACCGCAATGCTTTGACGGATGCCGTCGTTGTGGTGTATGCTATACTGAAGAGCGTTAGAATTTCCCGAAGGGGAAAGCTCTTAGAACCTGTTATAGAGAGGACATTGGCATGAGCTATTTTTTGCAGCATAAACAAAATAATCTGTGGCATGGGAAATTCTCCCTGTTTCCGGAGAACATTGCCGTACATGCCATATCCACCCGTCAGGCAGGGGTCAGCCAAAAGCCTTATGATTTCCTGAATCTCGCCTTTCACGTTGGGGATGATGCCACAGCTGTCCGGAAAAACCGGGCGATATTTGCCAATTCCTTGGAAAGGAAGGCAGAGGATATCGTATCCCCGCAGCAGATCCATGGCGACAGGATCCTGCGCGTCACAGCCGCCCATCTGGGGATGGGGGCCATGGACTACGAGAGCGCGATTCGGGAAACGGATGCCCTGGTCACCAATGAACCCGGGCTTCCCTTGATGCTCTGTTTCGCTGATTGTACCCCGCTCCTGTTCCTGGATCCCGAGCACAAGGCCGTCGGCATTGCCCATGCCGGCTGGAAGGGTACGCTTGGAAAGATTGGCAGGAAAACGCTGGAGGCAATGCACAAGGAGTTCGGCACGGAACCATCCGAATGCCTTGCAGGCATCGGGCCTTCCATCGGGCCCTGCTGCTATGAGATCGGCGATGAGGTCGTGGATGCCTGCAAGAAGGCCTTTCCAAAGAATGCCGAAAAACTCTTGATAGAAAAAGAGGGAAAAATACATCTCAATCTTTGGGCCGCCAATCGCTTGCAGCTGGTTGAGGCGGGGATGCTGCCGGAGAACATCGATTCGGCAGATACCTGCACGTCCTGTGAGCATCACTGGTATTTTTCCTATCGGGCAGATGGAGGCACGACGGGAAGGATTGCGGCGATGATCGCGTTGCAGAAGTACTGATACCAGAATCCGTTAAAAAGCGACAGCTTTTTCTACGGATTCTGCATGAGACGTCAGACGCGCTTTTGCGCGGCTGTAGCGTGTGCAACACGCGTATATCCGATTTCAATCGGATATTAGTATGAGCGCAGTGAGGGGTCTTGAATTATGATAGCAGAGAGGCTTCACGAGGTAGAGTCGGAGATCGAGAAAGCCAGGCTGCGGCGCACGCAGGTTCCCAAGGATGCGCCTGTGCGCCTGGTGGCAGTCACGAAAAACCATGATGTTGCCTCCATGCGGGAGGCAATTGATGCAGGCGTGCAGGATATTGGAGAAAACCGCATCCAGGAGGCAAAGGGCAAGTTCGATGCGCTGGACCGGAAGGTGAAGTGGCACCTTATAGGACACCTGCAGACGAACAAGGCGAAACAGGCAGTGAAGTATTTTGACCTCATCCATTCCATCGACAGTGAGCATCTGGCTGTGGCAGTCAACCATGCCGCTGCATCCATCCATAAGATACAGGATGTGCTGGTACAGGTAAATCTTGCAGAAGAGGCCAGCAAATCCGGCATCCACGAGGATGGGCTGATGGATTTGCTGAAGGCTGTGGATTCCCTTGAAAATCTTCGGCTTTGTGGGCTTATGCTCATTGCGCCGAATTATGAGGATGTGGAAGAATGCCGCCCGCTGTTCCGCAATATGTATGGGATTTTCCAACGCATCAAGGGAATGGAATGGAAGAGGGCGAAGATAGGATACCTGTCCATGGGCATGACGCATGATTACCGGATTGCCGTGGAAGAAGGAGCCAATATTGTCAGGGTTGGCACCGCGATTTTTGGACAACGCCAGTACTAGAGGAGTGGAAAGCGATGGGCATCATTGACAAGGTATGCGGCAAGATTGGGTTGATGGACCCGGAGGAAGATCAGGCCGATCAGGTAGAGGAATTCTTAAAGGAGAAAGCAGAAATGAGTGAGAGGGAGTTCAGCGGCCATCAGGATCGGCTGGAAAATCGGATGTCTTCCCAGAATGTGGTGGACTTCCAGAATGCGGCATCCGCTCGTGACAGCGCGATTGCCTCTTATAAGATGAAGGTCATCGTCATCGAGCCGAAGTCCTTCGATGATGCGCAGGAGGTGGCGAATTGCCTTCGGGAGAAGCGCCCCGTGGTCATCAATTTCGACAAGACCGATGCAGAGGCAGCAAAGCGCATCATTGACTTCATCAGCGGGACGACCTATGCCCTCAACGGGGAAATCAAGAAAGTGGGACGCAATGTGTTCCTCTGTGCACCGAGCAATGTCAATGTCAGCTATACAGAGGAAGACAGCAAGAAGGGCACGACAGAGATGCCCTGGATGAAGAAATAATTTTGGGGATTGCAGGATGGCATCAGAACAGAGAGAAAAAATTGTACGTTTCTACAAGGGAACGGAGGGGGAGGAAACCGCCAGCAAACTGGCTGACCTTGCCGAGCAGGCACTTCGGAGCCAGAAGTTCCGCCTGTCGGGGTTCCTTGATCCCTACGGGCAGGATATTGCCGAGACGGTGGCTGCCAATTTTCCGGGGCTGAAAGTGGATTTCTTCGGCGGATACCAGGGGGCAGAACGCCAGCGGGCACTTTTGATGGAATCTTCCTTTGGTGGAAAGCCCTCCTATGAATTGGCTGTGGTCAAGGCGACGTGGAACAGCCAGTTTACACGCCTTTCCCATCGGGATGTGCTGGGCTCCCTCATGGGGCTTGGCATCGAACGGGACTGCATTGGCGATATCATTGCCACGGGAGACTATGCCAAGATCATTGCCGACAAGAAGATGGCAGATTATTTGCTATTGAATCTCACCCAGATCGGCTCTTCCGGCGTGTCCTGCGAGTTGGATGACCTGTCCTCCATTGCCCCCAGGGAAGAGCGTTGCAAGGAAATCAAGGCAACCGTGGCTTCCCTTCGCGTGGATTCCATTGCGGCGGCCGGTTTTGGCTCATCGAGAAGCCGGGCAGCGGCAGATATCGCTGCTGACAAACTGAAGCTCAACTGGCAGCCGGTGAAGAACGCCTCGCAGATGGTCAAGGAAGGGGATGTCCTTTCCATGCGAGGCAGAGGGCGGCTGGAAGTGGCCGAGGTGCGCGGCCAGACGAAAAAGGGACGGATTGGGGTTTTGTTGAAACGCTACCTGTAATGGAGCCGCAGGAGTTTCGGACGATAAGGGGAAATGTATTTTGCTCACACCGATGGATATACACAACAAGGAGTTCAAACGCAGCTTTCGCGGCTACAACGAGGACGAGATCGACGAGTTTCTCGACCAGGTCGTGAATGACTACGAGAAACTCTATCGCGAGAACGACAAGCTCAAGGAGGAAGTGGAGCGCAGCAAGAAGGATATCGACCAATACCAGAGGCTTGAAAAGAACCTTCAGGATACGTTGCTCGTCGCCCAACGGACGGCAGAGGAAGTCATCAGCACGGCAAGGGAGAATGCGGCAGAACTCAAGGAAAATACCGCAAGGGAATGTCAGAATATGCACCACGAGGCGGAAATGGCGGCAAAACGCCGGATTGACGAAGCTGTAAACAAGGTGCGGGATATCGTGGCGGAATATGACCGGCTGGTCCGGGAGAAGGACCAGTTCCTGAAGAAGCTCCGTGTCACGATGGAATCAGAGCTGGCCATCCTGAACCATGCAATCGACGGATTTCCGAATATTGTCCAGGAAGAAGATCCAAATCCTGAGCAGGAAAAAGGGCCGGAAGAAATGGAACAGCCAAAGGAAGTGGCATCGGAGGATACCGTGTCGATGGAAAAGACATCAGACACCGGGAAAGATGGAGAAGCAAAGGAAGAGTAGGGACGGACTGGATACATGTCATTTTTTCTGTTTTTTTGTATTATTCTTGTTGACCAGATCATAAAACTGATCGTAAGGCTGAATATGATGCCGGGGGAATCCATTCCCCTGGTGCCGCAGGTATTTCATTTTACCTATGTGCTGAATCCCGGTGCCGCTTTCGGGATTCTGGAAAATCAAAGGATGTTTTTCATTGTGGCCGGGATATTCATCCTGCTTGCAGCGCTTCTTCTCTACCCGAGGCTGCGGCAGCAGAATCCGTGGCTTCGCTATGGCTGCGTTGCCCTGTTGGGAGGCGCGGTGGGAAATCTCATCGACCGCATTCACAACGGGCTTGTGGTGGATTTTCTGGATTTCCGTATCTGGCCGGTGTTCAATATTGCCGACATCGCTATTGTGGGCGGTGTTGGTTGCATGCTGTATGCGATTCTTTTCAAGGAAAAATAAGCAAACAACCCTCAAGCCCTTGAAAATCAAGGGCTTTGTTTTTTTGCCTACAGATTTGCCTACAAAACGATATTTTTGATGGTTTTTTCAAACGCTTCCAGCGTATTTTCTTGCATCCTTTCCGTTTCATGGGTGTAAAGGTCATCCGTGATTGCAGTGCTGCTGTGGCCAAGCCTTCCTGCAATGCCTTTTGCAGGAGCCCCGCTCTCTGCGCAAAGCGTCGCATGTGTATGCCGGAAGGAGTGCGAATTCTTTCACGCTGATCCTCTCGCTGGCGATGGTGATGTTCCCACTGAGGAACGACGCCATTGCCTTGGTCCCTGCGGTCAGGGCTTCCTTCTCTGTCCCGTAGCCTCCCTTCTCGACCCTCTTCCTCCTCCCGTCGGGCATGGTCCCGGCATCGAAGGAGTAGTACCATTTCTTCTCGCGCTTGCGGGTGGACAGTTTTGCCATATCATTTCCCTCCTGTCAATTTGTTTGCAGGCAAGCCGCAGGAGTGGTATAATATGGGCAATGGACGCGCATGCGTCTGCAAACTCAAAAGGGAACCGCCGTTCCCGCTCCCTGCTTGGACAGCTCCGGGGCAACAGACGGCGGGGCGCGAACCGGCCAACAAGTTCAACCTCGGCCCCTGCGCCAGTGAAACGCAGGGGCTTTGCCTTTATCAAAATTCATAAGGAGTGCCGGTACTTCTACGGGAGCCGGTGCGCTGCCGCCCTTCGGGGCGGCTTTTATCTGTCTTTTGCAAGGAGCTCCCAAAGCTTCAAGTTGATATAGTAGTTTTCGCGTCCCCTTTTTATCATATCAAGTATACCTATATCACATAGCTTTTTTAGGTATTTGGATGCGGTTTGTTTCTTTGCAATATTGCGTTCAATTAAAAAGCTGATTTTGCAGTATGGCTGTTCAAATAGCAATTCAACAAATTCCTTTGAACAGATTTCAGGAGCCTTTTCTCGAATTTCATTTAAAGTTTCTTGTTGTGCCAGATATATTTTCTGTATGAGCGATAGGGTCTTTTGTGACGTTGTTTCAATAGCATCCAAAACATATAGGATCCATGTTTCCCAATCCTGGCGTTCAGTAACAGATTTCAGTGCCTTGTAATAGTTGCTTTTGTTTTTTATGATATAATCTGATAAATAGAGTATGGGAAATTGCAGAAGATTTTCTTGAATTAAATACAATACATTGATAATTCGTCCAACTCGACCATTGCCATCCGGGAAAGGGTGGATGCATTCAAATTGATAATGAGTAATTGCAAGTTTTATTAAAGGATCTACATCATCGACATTATGTATCCTAATCTCCCGACAGATTATACACACAGCTATGCCGATATCTGGTAAAGTTTCAGGATTTCCTGTTGCTTGCTCGTCAGCGTTGTCATCAGCCGTTTGCGCTTGCCAGTCCGGCTAAC
>JAFSWY010000303.1 GCA_017444295.1 Selenomonadaceae bacterium
AATGCACGGCAAAGCCAGCTTCCTTGATTTCCTCCGATACCTTGCTGATGGATTCCTTGCGCTGGAGCGTGGTTTCCGACATGCCAAGGATCTCCGCGAAGAACGTGCGGAACTTGCCCTGCACGTTCCCTACGGCTTTCTCATGCTGATAAATCTTGTAAAGGATGGGACGAATCATCTCAATCTCTGCCACCTCCTCGGATGGCGACAGATGGCGGCGCTGCCCCTTGTTCGGGAAAACCACATTGAGGGTTTCCATTTCATCGTCCGAAATGATTTCGGAGAAGTCGTTGATGATAGCCTTTGTGATGCAGGGAAGCATGGGTGATTCCACCATGCCATGCTCAAAGCGATAAAGCTGTGCCAGTCTGCGGCGGTGCCCGCTGGTGAGCATGTATCTCCCGTCCTGAAGTTTCTTGACTATCACAGGCTCAATGTTGTGGGTGAGCTGAATCATGGCAGCAAGTTCCTCGATGGATTCCATGCGGTATCTCTCATTCTTTGGATTCGTAAGGATCTCCCTCGCATCCCGCATCACAATAGTTTCCTCTTCCTGCGCAGTTGGCATCGGCTGGGACTTCTTGTTGAGCAGATTCGCTATGAGTGCCGAAGGTTGCTTTTTCATGATGCCTCACTCTCCCTTCAGCAATTCTTCAAGGAAACGTACCAGATCGCGAGCAAAGCCGCAATTTGGCGAATACTCATAGATGGATCTCCGCTCCTCTGCTGATGCCTCCAGCTTATCCTTCGTGTACCGAATCCTTGTGCGAAAGACAGGAGTCACCTTCTCCAACATGTACAAACAGCGGAATCCGTGGGGAGTTGACGAGAACTTGTTGATAAGGCATCCGCGATAACGCAGGTAGGGATTGTATTTCCGGATGGCCTCGATGTATTCCACCATCTGCGACACACCACGGATACCGTAAATATCTGGCGTGGTAACAATAATGACATCATCGCTGGCAACAAGGGCGTTGATGACCGAAGCATTGATCGTCGGGGGATTGTCGATGAGGCATACGTCATACGCTTCTTCGACCTGTGCCAAAGACTCCCGCAGAATTGTATGCTGCACAATGTCCTCGTCCTTGATGACAGCGACATTGGCATCCAGCAAAGCAGAAGAGCTTGCCACAAGGTCTATCCCATCATAACGGGTGTGCTGGACAGCATCCCGGATTCCTGCCTTGCCTACGAGAATATCTGCCAACGTCAGCCCTTCCTCTGACTGGAAGAACTGCGAATCGTTCCCTTGGTCGTCGTTGTCAATGACAAGAACGCGAAGGTCACAGCTTTTGGCAAGAGCATAAGCCAGATTAACGGTGATGGTGGTCTTTCCCACGCCGCCTTTTTTGTTGATGATGGAAAAAGTTTTCATTTCTAGTCAGTCCTTTCGCTTAATTGGGTATAGAAAATCAAGCGAAAACCTGCTATAATGTTTCATATAAACGAGAACCATTATAGTGGATTTCCGCTAAAAGCACTGTCGGTTGCCGCCGATAGTGCTTTTTCTTTCATAAAAAAGACGCTCCACCTTGAAAGATGGAACGTCTTCACTAAACAAAATATATGCAAATCTCGAATTGAGATTATAGTTTTGTGTACATTTAAAACAGGTCTAACCAAACTTCTACCGTAATGAAGTCTTTTAGCACCCTCATACGGCTAAAATCAGTTTTCTCCATGTATAGGTTATGTGGGTAAAAGTATTGAAACCTAAGGAGTTTCAGCATTTCTTTCTTTGTATCTACGCCGCATTGCACACACACATGTGGTAAATATAAAGGTCAACATAATCCATGCCAAGATGGGCGAGGCTGAGATTCAGCTGCTTTTCGATATGCTCCTGTCCCGTCACACCGGCCCCGATTTCCTCTGTGCTGCGCGGCAGGAACTTCGTTGCCACCACTACCTCGTCACGGCGGGCAAAATCCTTAAGCGCCCTCCCCACATATTCCTCGCTGGTGCCGTTCTGATAGGCAATGGCGGTATCAAAGAAATTGATGCCAAGTTCCAAGGAACGTTTGACGATGGTGCGAGTTTCTTCCTCGTCCACCGTCCAGCTGTGCTGCCCCGTTGCCGCATTGCCAAATCCCATGCAGCCAAGGCAGATGCGGGACACCGTAAGGTCGGTGTTGCCCAGTTTTGTGTATTTCATAGCAAAGCTCCTTTGCGTATGATCCTCTCACTCATTCGGCATAAACTTCCTTGGCCAAGTTGAACGCTGCCCATGCCTTCGGCCAACCGGCGTAAAAACCGAGTTGTGTGATAATCTCCGCCATTTCCGCTTTGGTAACGCCGTTCTTCTTTGCCGACTCGATATGGTACTTCAGGGAACTGTCGATTATGCCGCTTGCCACCAGTGCCGAAACCGTCACGATGCTGCGGTCATGGAGAGACAGCACGTCATTCTTCGACCAGACTTCCCCAAAGAGAATATCGTCGTTGTAACGGGCAAAATCCGGGGCAAAATCCCCCAGCCTGTCCCGACCTGCCGTCTGCACTACCTTTACCGCCTTATTCTTTCCCATGTCTGCCGCCTCCGCATCAATAGAATTTCCGCCAAGCAAAAGACTTGCTACCATACCTGCCGTTATCAGTTTTTTCCATTGCATGCCCGATCACTTCCTCACCATTCTTCACAAATTCGCACCGATCTTATAGGACATATCGGCAAACTCCGACTTCTCCACCAAAGGACGCGCCCCGCAGCCCGTGGCCCATACCTGTCCCACGTCCTGCCACTCCATGTAACGCACCAAGGTGTCGTAGTGCTGGGAAAGCGCCTCCATCGTCCAGTCTGCGCTGTTATAAGCTGTAGCCATGATGATGGATTTCTTGCCGTGGAGTTTTCCCGTGCGCGAGTAGAAGCGATCCACGATGGTTTTCAGTTGCGCCGACATACCGTAATAGTAAAGCGGCGTAACCAACACCAATAAATCAGCCTCCAGCATTTTCGGCATAAGCGTATTCTCTATATCGTCCTTAAAAATACAAGGGCCGTCCATGCCGCAACTGTCGCACCCACGGCAAGGATGGGTATCGGCGTTGGCCGCATCGAAAACAAACACCTCATGCCCTGCGCTCTTTGCGCCATCCACAAAACGGCTGCTCAAATACTTGGACGTGGATTCGCTGTCCGAATGGGGACTGCTGTTCACTACTACAATCTTCATGTTCCTACCTCCCGATACGCTTCCCTTTTCCGGAATGACTGCGCCAACTTTCTTCTCATCGGCCATGGCAGACAGCCCACATCCGGAAAGAAATACCGTCAGCCCGGCCATGTAACTGACTTTCAAAAATTCTCTGCGGTTCATCTTCCTGCCTCCCTAATATTGTTTCACGAACAACGGGAAATCTTCGCATGGATTTCCCGCAGCTTTCCTCACCGTTCCACATGGAGCCCCTTGCTGCTCAAGGGAATATTGGTTGCGAGATTTTCGACCGTATGGCTGGAGATCAACATAGGGGCAGTCTTCTTTTGCAGGTCTTGGCAAGCCTTGGAAGCGGAATATGCTTCATAAGCCACCCGGTCACGGTAAAGTTCCATGGTATGGATGATATTGGGGTTGTCATGTTCCGCTGTCACGAACATTCCCATAACACCGTCCTCCTCGCGCACGGAACGGACTGCTTCTGCGGTCGCCAGATGCTGGTATTCCAACAATTTTTCCGGCACTACTTCATAACGATGCATAAACACCACCGTGGCCGTGCCGGATTCCTTCTGCTCCAAGGCAATGCCGTTGGCCTCCAATATTTTGAGGCTCTTCAAAATTGGAAATCTGGCAGCGCGATATTCCTGAAAAGCCTCGCTGGTGCTGTGGATGCGATAGGCCTCATAGCCCTCGTAAATTTCCAGCAGCCGCATCAAGTCGTGGTTCGTCGCATCAATGCCGCCGTAGAGTACATAGGTCCCCATCTCTTTCGCCGTCTGAGGGCCTACCGTCTTGGCACCGATAGCCCCCATTTTCTGCATATTGCCCGGCGTGGATTCCAGCACTGCCCAATGCACCATGGGCATATTCCCCTCCGGTGTGCGGATGGGATGGGCGTTAGCTAACGATGTTGCCACAAACACGCCTCCCATGCCAAGCAGCATAATTTTTTTCAACAGATTTGCCATCACAATTCACTCTCCAGACTTTCCAGACACATTCGCCCAAAACCTAGGTTCCGCCCCCGATAATGAGGACAACCTTTCCCTGCAGTCGCATTTTCTGACTCCTTTCATCGTCCGGTGCAGTGTCTCACCCAAGAACTTTGCAAACATCCTCGGCAATCTGTTTGGCAGTCAGATGGTTTGCCTCCATGAGGACAGCCGGGTCGTAACGGTCATAGAAATCCTTTTTGAGTCCAAAATTCAGGACACGCATATCGGAAGTGCCGTAGAAGCGGGCAATCTTTTCGCCGAAGCCACCGTCAAGTACCCCGTCCTCCAGAGTCACTACCACAGAATGTTCCCGCTTCAGCTCGTTCAGAAGCTCCTCGTCCTGTCCCGTGATGAAGATGGGGTTGACCAAGGTCGCGTCGATGCCCGTCTTTTCCTTGAGCTCGGCAGCCGCTTCCTCTGCCAAGCCGTAGAAATTCCCCAAACCAAGGATGGCAACCTTGGCTCCCTGATGCGTAACCTCGTAGCGATTCAGTTCAGCATAGCTTTTCCGCACCTTTCTGGAAGAAGAACCCACCGCAGGATTCGGCATACGGATTGCCACGGGATGCTCCCTCTGCTCAATCGCCCAGTCCAACATAGCCAGATACTCCTCCGAGGAGGTGGGGGAAAGATAGACAAGGTTTGGAATGTTGGACAGCATGGGGATATCGAAAATGCCCAAATGGGTCACATCGTTCATGCCGTTCATGGATGCCCAGCCCACCACGAACACCACGGGGTTGTTGTTGATGCAGACATCCTGGGAAATCTGGTCATAAGCCCTTTGCAGGAAGGTGCTGAACACGCCGTACACGGGACGAGCACCATTCTTCGCCATGCCGGAGGCCAGGGCCACAGCGTGCTCCTCGGCAATCCCCACGTCGATAAATTGCTTGCCGACAGTTTCCCGGCGTTCCTTGGTAAAGCCCAGCACCGGCGGAGTTGCGGAAGTAATCACGGCAAGCGTGGGATCTTCCTTCATCTTCTCCATAAGATGCGTGGCCGTCATTTCCGCATAGGGGTCGGTGAAATCCATCTTCGCCTCGCCCGTTTCGATATCGAAAGGCAGGTGCCAGTGCCAGTCTTCCTTGTTTTGTTCGGCGGGAGCATAGCCCTTGCCCTTCTGGGTGACGATGTGGACAACTACGGGGTGGTCGATGTCCTTGACTTCGGAAAACGCTTGTATCAGTGCTTCCGCATCGTTGCTATCCTTAACGAAGCGGTAATCCAGCCCCATGGCCTTGAAAAGATTGTCCTCGGCCTTGCCCTCCGTTTCCCGCAATTTGCGAAAGCCTTGATACATACCGCCGTGAACCTCGGCAATGGACATATCATTGTCATTGAATACAATGATGAGATTCGTCCCCTGCTCCCCGACGAAATCCAGTCCCTCCAGTGCCTCGCCGCCGCTCATGGAACCGTCACCGATGACGGCGATGATATTCTCTTTGCCGCCAGCCAGATCCCGCGCTCTGGCCAAACCAGAAGCAAGGCTGACGGAGGTGGAAGTGTGGCCGATATTGAAGAAGTCATGCTCACTCTCATCAGGATTCGTATAGCCGGAAACATCATTGTAGTGTTCCTCGTAAAGATAGGCATCCTTGCGTCCTGTCAGCATCTTGTGGGCATAGCTTTGATGGGACACGTCGAAAACAATCTTGTCCTTCGGGGAATCGAACACCGTGTGCAGGGCAATGATGGCCTCCACCATGCCGAAGACCGGCCCGAAATGCCCGCCATGAATACTGGCTCGTTTCAAAAGGGCATCGCGCATTTCCTGCGCCAGTTCCTTCCGTGCCGCAGCATCCAACTTCTTCACATCGGCAGGCCCATGGATATTCTCTATGTACATACGTTTCCGCCCCTCCTATTTCCCCTCATAATCCGCAAAATTCTTGGCAATCTTCCCCGCCTTGAAGGAGCGGACTTCGTAATTTGCCATGCTGCCCTCGTAATAGACATCCTCTTGCAAAATCTCCTCC
The DNA here is from genome assembly GCA_017444295.1 of Selenomonadaceae bacterium. Lineage (GTDB taxonomy): Bacteria > Bacillota > Negativicutes > Selenomonadales > Selenomonadaceae > UBA3796. Next base: position 6,142 of record JAFSWY010000303.1, read on the forward strand.
ACCGCCTCCCGGGTTTCAACGCCACAAAGCATGATCCCTGCCATTTCCCGGTCGGTGTAAGGCCCTACCAAGAGAAAATCTCCCGCTTCGAAATGCTTGCTAAACCAAGCAACATGCTTTTGAAAAAGCTCCTCGCCCTTGCCCGCCGGGATTTTCTCGGCGTTCAGCGTTTGGTTGATGATAAACATAGCGGCTTCCACCTTTCTGTCACTTCAAATTCTTGCCCGTTTCGTAGGCTTCCTGCATGGCGGCGAATTCGCGGATAGCTCCCGGCATGAGGGCAGCGGTGCCGATAATACTGCCCGCGTTACGGCAACCCACTTGATTGAACTCCTTGAAGCAGCCCACATACATGTTGAAATCCGCGAGGATATTCGCCATGAGTTTCTTGTCCGGCACGCCGCCCAGGGTGATGAGGTAAAAGTCCTTGTCTTTGAGAAGCGGGAGCAGGGGATAAGTGCGATCAAGGAACCGCTTCATCAACCCCGTCCAAGTGAAATAGTACATGGGTGAGGCCAAGGCAATCACATCTGCCTCCTGCACCTTGGCAAGCACATCCGCCATATCGTCCTTCTGCACACAGGTGCCGCCGTTCTTGTGGCAAGCCCGGCAGCCGAAGCAGTCCCCGAACTTTTTCTCCCGCAGCTCCACCTTTTCGGCTTCGTGTCCCGCATCCTTTGCGCCGCGGATGAACTCATCGGCCAAAATGCTCGTATTGCCGTTTTTCCTCATGCTCCCCGTGATAACTAAAACCTTCATATCCGCTCTCCCCTTTGCCAAATTTGCTCGTTCAAAAACAGTGCCAAGGCAACATCCTGAATTTATCAACATTAAGTAAATTACTCTTTGTCATTATAACGCAATTGTTCAAGTTTTTCCAAAGGAAAAACATTCCAATTGGCGTTTCAACGAGGCGGGAGATATGCTCACCGCCTGTTATGCGATGTTACACCCCCACTTGCGGAAGTGGGGGACATCTTCTGCCTCGTTATAATAACTACCAAACGTCAGGTTGTCAATGTATTGGTCAAAAAAATTTGCTCGTTTCAATCAATTTCTCTGCATTTCCCACATATACCCGTGTCATTTCTCCCCGCTCGGACAGCGCCGCATCCAAGGCCGCTTTCTTTTTCAGGAGGATGGGTGCCGGAACATAGGGATAGTCGCTGCCGTAAACGATATGCGCCTCGTCCGTGATTTTAAGCAACATATCCATTTCCTCCGGCATGGGGTCCCCCGCAAGGTCAAAGTACAGCCGACGGGTGCTCGCCTCCACATCCACCGCTTCCATCATGCCAAGGCCTGCCAACATGGCGAACATGGCTTTCGCCCGGCTTTTCATGTAGGGCAGGAAAGAGCCGCAATGGGGCACCACCAAGCGAATATCCGAATAGCGCTCCAAGGTTCCGTTTGCCAGAATGTTCAGTACAGCGCGGGTCGTGTCGCTCGGATACTCAAAAAGAGCCATGACCTTGCCGGTGACGACTTTCCCTCTGGGCAGTTGCCGCGCCGGACTGGGATGGAGAATGACCAGTGCCCTCTGCCGATGAAGTTCGGCAAACACCTCGTCCAGCTGTGGAGCGCCAAGGTAAACGCCTCCCGCATTGCTAGGAACTTTTACTCCCAAGGCTTTCAGTTCCCCCAGAGAATAGCGGATTTCCTCCAAGGATCCATCGGCATCGGGGAAAGGCAAGGTGGCCACGAACCCAAACTTGTCAGGAAACTTTTGGCAAAGCGCCGCCATTTCCTCGTTGATGTTTCGCGCCACCTTGCGGGCGAGTCTTTTATCCCCATTGTATATGTGGGGCGTGGGAAGTGACAAAATACTGTAGTCAATCCCGGCCTGCGCCATGAAATCAAGATGCGCCTCTGCCGTCCATTTGGGCAAGGGATAGCCTTCCTCAGCCACCGGGTCAATGCCCATTTCCTCCATGCCGCGCGTGTAGGCGGGCAGGATGGCATGGCTGTGAACGTCCACTTTCCTGCCCGTTGGAAATGTCAGGGCAGCTTGTTTGGTTCCGGCAGCTTTGGCACTCGTAACGGAAGCGCCGCCCGGCATCGTCCCCAAGCCCAAGCAGGCGAGCATCCCCATGCCGCCTGCTTTCAAAAACTCCCTGCGATTCATGTTCGTCCCCTTTCTGCGTCATTTGGCCAGCAGTTTTTTCAGGCAGTTGTAGGTAAGCTCATAGATGGAGTAGTAGACAAAATCGACACCCGCCTCCGCCATGGCTTTCTTCTGCTTGTCCGTGACAACGGCGTAGGGGTAAATCCCGTACATGAAGGGAAAATAGGCGTAAAGAAACTCCTTCTTTTCCGCTGCCGTCATTTCGGTGCAGAACTTATCCAGACAACGCTCCACGGCCTTGATGGAAGCGCCATAGGCTTTCTTGAACTCCACCAGATTCTCATAGCGGCTGTTCTCCTCCATGTCAAAGTGATTCATGGAGAGGAGCTTCAGAAGCCGTTCCCGCCCTTCCAGAGAGTGCGCCAGGGCTTTTGCCAGCTCATCCCGGGTCATCCGGTCATGGCTCACCACCAGTTCCCCCAGTTCGGCCGACCAAGCCTCGTACTCCCGTTGCATGAGCGCCAGAAAGATTTCTTCCTTGGTGTCGAAATAGTTGTAAATTGACGTGCGATTAAATGACGTAACCTTCCCGATTTCCTTGAGGGTGATATCCTTGAAATTCATGGTTTCGTAGAGCTGGGCGCAGGCATCAATGATTTCCTCCCGCCGCGCCAGCAGAAATTCCTCCGATACTTTTGGCATAGCGGCTCCTTTCCTCTTCAAGTTTCTCGTGTAGTTGATGACTTAGAGTAACTTACTGTTTGTCATCTATCACTATACACTATAGTCAACTCGTTGTCAATAATATGTGCTAAAATTTCTGCATTCAGTGCTGAATCATGGATGCACCCAAATTCAGGACGATGGATAAAAAGTGCGCTCGGTTCATTTGCCCCAAAGCCTCGCTGACCTTTTCCAGTTCCTCCCGAATGAAGATATGCTGGGGGCAGGCCTTGGCACAGTAATTGCAAGTCGTGCAGGGAATGATGGGGAATTTGGGCTGCGTTGCTCATGCCCGAGAGGACAATAATCAGCCATTATTTATTCCTATTTTATTTATTTACATTTTATTTATTTTATATTATGCTATTCAATGTAAGGAGGAAAACATAATGACACCGAAGGAGATGGAGAAGAAAATCAAGAAAGACGGCTGGTATTTCGTCAATGCCGAAGGTTCTCACCATCACTATAAGCACCCAACAAAGAAGGGAAAGGTCACGATACCATTCCATCCTAAACCGAAAGACCTTGACCAGTGGACGGTCCATCGTATTCTGAGGCAGGCGGGGCTGAAATAAGCCCCGGTTGCTTTACCATCCCTCTTTAAGAAAGGAATGATCTGTATGCTTAGTGTGTATCCTGCAATTTTTACGCAATCAAAGAAGGGCGGCTATGCCGTCGTTTTCCCTGACCTTAACCATCTTGCAACCTGCGGTGAAGATATGCAGGAGGCAATGGAAATGGCGGTTGATTGTCTCGCCGGTTATCTTTTCTCCGAAAAGCTGGACGGCAACGAAATTCCCAAACCTACCCCTTTGGAGCAGGTGGACGTGCATTGTGAAGATATTGATGAATATATGAATGATGTCGCCAATCAGTTTGTCAATGCCGTGTCCGTAGATGTGGAGGCTTACGCTGCCCAACACTTCAGCAAGGCCGTTAAGCGAACGGTTTCCATCCCCCAATGGCTCAACAACCGTGCCGTTGCTCAAAAGGTCAATTTCTCCAAGATTCTCCAGAACGCCTTGATGAAGGAATTACACATCGCCAAGGGATAAAATCACCCCCCATTTGAAATGGGGGGTGATTTTAACCCCTCCAGGGTATTTCCCTGGTTCCGCTGAAGTGGTAATGAAGTGGTAAACTAAAATTGGACACGGAGGGGGTAGTTTTTGGACATGTGGTGTATACTCCGTTGCCGCGAGAATTGCGTCCCTGGATAGCATTATCGCCCCCAGCACGGACTGCTCTGCCTCTATGTTTTGGGGAAGTTCCCTCTCTGCCATATTCGTCCCATCCCTCGATAACCTAATAAACGTCATTCTCTGAAATATTCGCCAGATACAGGGGTATCTCCATTCTCGCTCTTTCAGCGATACCTTCCGCTAAACTACCCATTTCTTTCAACTCTTTCTCCATATCTGGCAAAGGATTGTGCGAAAATGATTACAATTTGTGCACGATATAACATTTTGTCATAACAGAGCTGCGTACTTTCTTTGCTCGGTGGCAGGAATCTTTAGTGCATCCATTGCCTGCTGTGCAGACCAGCCTACAGACTCCATCAAATTCCGAATTGATGTCAGTATTGCGGACTCCTTTCCATTAGCTTCGCCAATAGTTTTTCCTGCATTATAGCCCTCTGTTTTCGCCCTTTCGGCGATGCCTTCCGCTAAGCTCCCCATCTCTGTCAACTCCTTTTCCATGTCCGGCGTAAGTGCCAAGTCATATTCTTCCTTCAGGATCTTCGTCTTCTCTGCGGCCTTCAACTTGTCTAGGAAAATCAAGTGGAGTAGCCTGAGTAACCGATGCCGCGTTTTCTTCTTCCCAAGATAGACCATGATGGCTACCATCAGGTCGTAGTTCTTCACATCCTCATGTCCATGGCCATGTAGAACCTTCTCCTTGATTTCGTACCGTCGGATGGAATTCGAGCCACCTCTTGGTGCGTCCATCACCAGCCATATCGTATAGACCTTCTTGATGCTGTCATAATCATCATCCTTGAACTCCACTTCCTTTTGGGAGGAAATCATGCGGCAAGCGTAGTAGATGCCACGGCGCACAAGAGAATATCCGGTATGCATCGTGCGCTGCGGTTCAATGTTGATGATGAGGGCAATCATCTCACCCGTAGCAGGGACAATGGCGCGGAACAGGATATCGAATGTGATGCCGCCTTCCGTCTCGCTACTGTCCTCATTGCGGGAACCTTTGATTTTCGATGGTTTCCCGTCCTTTTTAGTAACCTTCCGCGCAGCATTCGTGAGGTCTGGGTCTATGGGAACGGTGCTGATGGTGACCTTTGGCTCACCCTCAATATACTTTTCCTCGATGTCCTGCAAAGAGCAATCCCTGAACTCTACCACCAAATGCTTCAGAATCCTTGCCAAGAGTGCCTTTTCAGACAGGAACTTCTTGGCATTTCTGTCATAGGATGCATTTTCGTTGTCCACGAA
>JAFSWY010000034.1 GCA_017444295.1 Selenomonadaceae bacterium
TATCCACATTGTCCCCCGGCGGCTCCTTCCCATGCCTTGCCCAAGTCCAGCTTGCGCCGGGAATCGGAGTTGTCCCGGTCGTCCCCCTTGGTTTCGATGGCCAGGAGGACACCGCTTTTGGTCATGGCGAGGAAGTCCGGGTAATGGTTCAGGAAGCCGTTGATGAAGAAGCCCTTCCGCTCCATGTTCCTGTGCCACCAACGGATATTGGGCAAGGAAGACAGTCCCATGACGGCGCGATGCTCAAAGTCGTTCATCCTGTCCTCCTCCGCTTCATAGAGGGAACCTGCGATGTTCTTGGTATAGCGGAGGGGCGAGATTTCTTGGGGCAAGCGGAAACTGGGACGGCAGAAGATTTTCCGCACGGCAAGCTGGCGGTCAAAGGCTTTCTTGGCGTGACTTTCCATGAGGCTGCTGATTTTCTCGGAAATCCTGCGGCTGTATAGGGCTTGGTTCTGCGCCAGCTTATCCAGCATATCCTCGTCAAATGTCTCCAGAATACGGGCAACATATTGGCGGATGTCCGAAGTATCCAGCGCATCCCGCTTGCGGTCGATGGCGGCAGTCATCATCTGGATGGCCTCGTTTTTCTTCTGCTCCTTCGCCAGCTTGGAGAAATGCTCTTGGAAATACAGTGCCTCCACGGAAGTCAGCTTCTTGTACTTCGGCAAATCGTCTTCCTCCACGTCCACGGCGAAAATATCCGCCGCGAGGTTGCCAAAGTCGATTTCCGTGTCCTTGTCCCGCAGGGTGAAACCTTTCCAAAGGGATTCCTTGGTGAGAAACTGTTCCTCCCCTTGGCTGAAAAGCCCTTGGGGACTTGCTTTGAGGAAGAACTGGGGAAGGCAAAGCTCCAAAGCATCCGCAAAGGATGCCTTTACCTTGAAATGGGTCATTTTCTCCTGCTCCTCCGGGGCGCGATTGTCCACCGGTTTCGTCTGTTGATAGGATTCATTTCCCTTATGCGCGGCGTACAGCAGAGAGCGCACTTCGTCATTTATAGTGGAATTGGTTGGCTGCACTTCATATCCTGTGGGGCGCACATTATCCTCTGCCCCACTCTCCTGTGTTGAAACTACCGATGTTGCAGTTACGGCGGTATTTTTCCCCGGTGCAGCCGTCGCGGACTCCTTGGAGGGAATTTCCGTCATTCCGGGTAGCGGTTGCAGAACAAGCTCCGACGCTTTCTCCACATCCTCCGGTGCCTCGCTTGCCAGACGGTATTCCTTCTCCGAGAATCCCGCCCGGTTCAGTCCCGCCACAATGTTGTCCAGAGTCTGCCGGAAGTCCTCGGAGGCAGTGAACACATAGCAGAGGTTTAGAAACTCGTTCTTCATCTGCCGTGCATAGGGACGGCGCAGGATGCGCCCCAGGATCTGCTCCACCTCCACCGGGGAGGTGCGGTTGGCCAGAGAAGCAAGAACGTAGGCAAAGGGACAGTCCCAGCCCTCTTTCAGTGCGTTGATGGTGATGATGTAGCGAATAGGGCAGTCCGCCGCCATGAGATCCACGCCCTTCAGGTCGTTCACCGTGGCGGTTTTGATGGCGATTTCCTCCTCCGGGATGCCGTGCTCCTTGATGAGATTCGCCTTGATACGGTCAAAGGTGGCTCTGTCCTCCTTCCCTTTCTGCGCCGTTTCCGCTTGGAACAGCACAATGGGACGGATCGGCGGCTTGCCCGGTATTGCTTCGCCCTTGGCATATTCCTCCAGCACATGACGGAGATGAATCGCCCCCTCTATAGCCTCCCCCTGGCTTTGCCGGGGATAGACGATGACGGGGAGTTTCACCATGTTCTCATCCTTGAGCCGTCGCGCCGGGACGTAGCTGATGACGTTGCTTTCCTTCTTCGGCGTGGCGGTGAGTTCCAGTATGAAGGAGGGATTGAAGTTCTGGAGCATTTCAAGGGAAAGGGGCGTGACGGCATGGTGGCTCTCGTCCACGATGACCAAGGGATGGAAAGAACGGACAGCCTGAATAAGCGCCGTAGCGTCCACCTCCGGCAAAAGGTCAGCCTCACTTCCTAAAGCATCCACGAAGGCGGCAAGATTGCCGTTCTCCTGATACGCCTTGCGGCCTTCCTTGCTCTTGGTGCGGAAAGAATCGTAGCTCAGAACGAAAACGGAGAGCTGTTCTCCCACGGCAGCGGCAGAGAAATTCTGCCCCGCAAGCAGCGCCTCCTTGCCGTAGATTTCCACCCGGCCATGAAAGTCCCGCTCCAACCGCTGGCGGTAGGGATGCCCCGCATCCGCCAGATTCCCATAGGTCTGGGAAAGAATCGTCTCCGAGGGAACCAACCAGACCACAGCCCGGTATTTCAAAGGGATTGCCTCGAAAATAGGACGGATGGAAGCCGCCGCCATGAAGGTCTTGCCTCCCCCGGTGGGCACCTTGAAACAAATATGGGGAACTCCCGGCAGGCGGTTGCAATAGGGCGGCCTTGCGGGAACATCCTTTGTCTCCCAGTAGGCGGCGTATGCCTTGGATAGACTGGATTCCTGATTCGTGAAGTCGAGGAAGGATTGCAAGTCGCGAATGGCTTGCTCCTGATAGCTTTTTAGTTCCATGTTGCCCACACCTCCCTACAGTACCGCAATGTCACGGGGAATTTTCTTGAAGAGGATATGATTCTGCGCCATGAATTCGTCAGATAGGAGACAACGGTCGGCGTAGATGACATAGGACTCGGCTTCCTCCGTGATAGTGGCGAGGTATTCCCCATCCAGAACCGTTGCCTCCCCCGGCAGGTAGTGGAAATAATAGGCGGTCTGCTGGAAAATGCCCAGAAAATCCTCATCCCCCAAGCCCTCCATAGGAGGCTCATGTGTCTCCATATACCAGACATAGCGGCGAATCTTGGCAGGGGAAATCTCCTCATTGAGTACCCCGGCGGTCATCAGGGGAGCGCCAATCTCGTAGAAATCGAATCCCCCGCCGGTGCCGGGGACGGCGTTCTTACCCTCGCCATAGCCGGAAATCACTCGGCGTACCCGCTCGGCAGTGATGGTTTCGGCATAGTCCATCATTTCGATAAGGATAAATTTGCGATTGCCGCCGTCTTTCTTATTGAGGTTCAGGACAGCATGGGCAGTGGTGCCGCTGCCGGCGAAGCTGTCAAGAATAATGGAGTCTTTGTCGGTTACCCAGTCGATAATTCGATTAAGCAAAAGCACATTTTTCTCTGTATCGAAGCCAGCATACGAGCCAGAAAGAAGTATATCCATCCAATTATCGCTCAGTAACTTCCCAGATTTTGGAGCAACATAGTATTGAACTGTGCCTGATTCGTTCTTTCTGACAAAATCCAACTTCTCATTAGTAGCCATCAAATGATTTAAGTAGTAATCATCCAGAGAGATTTCTTCGTTTGTCTCCTTCAAATATTGTCTATAATTCTCGGCTGCCTTAGTTGCCCTTCCTTTTTCCCATCTCCACTGACCAGTTTCAGGACACTGACCAAACATCTCATACCGCATGGTTGGTCGATCTGTCCCACGCCAGAAAGTATCCCACTTCCCACCTTTTTCAATATCAAAATTTTTGTTCAACTTCGGTAGTTTAGATTGAGATGATTTTGAATACAAGTAGATGTATTCGTGTCCCAAAGAAAGTGCTTGCACTTCCTCAAATTGTGCCTGGACATTTTTTATTCCACGTCGCACTGCTATGCAATTTCTAAAATTAGTGCTTCCAAAAATTTCATCCAATATACACTTTAGATTTGCATATTCAAAAACATCTATGCTAATGAAGATGAATCCGTCCTGTGCCAGCAGCCGATGGAGCAACCGCAACCTTGGGTACATCATGCAGAGCCACTTGTCATGGCGGGAGAGGTCTTCCCCCTCCTTCCCCACCACCTCGCCAAGCCACTTCTTGATGCGCGGGTCGTTCACGTTGTCGTTATAGACCCAGCCCTCGTTCCCGGTATTGTAGGGAGGATCTATGTAGATGCACTTCACCCTGCCCTCGTACTCCGGCAACAGGGACTTCAAGGCCACGAGATTGTCCCCGTGGATGACCATGCCATCCTTGCCTTCCCCGAAGCTGTACTTTCTTTCCAGCACATGGAAGGGCACCTCCTTCGCATGGTTCACCACTTTTTCCTTGCCAATCCATTCCAAGCGCGGCATCTGGGCACTTCCTTTCCTGTCTTCTATTACGATTAGATTTCGCCGCTTGGCGGGGAAATTCCTGCCTAACCAAACTGCATCCTGCCCCAATGAAAAAAGGCGGAGCCTATGTGACTATTACAGGCTTCGCCAAAGGGACTAACGAAATTGGGCGAATTTTGATTGTAAAGCAAGCGTATCGGGCAATTCTCCTGTGTACACGGCCAGCAGCTTTTGTAAGTTGTCTATTTCGTCTTTTATTCCTTGCCCGTGGTCGGTGTCCCCCACCGTCATGCGGTGATGAACGAGTTCCACCGTATCGGACACGGATTCGATGTCGTGGTTTTCTTTGAGTGCTGTCCGCACGTTGGCGATTTTTTGATGCTCCAAAAGGCGCAGTCCTCGCGAATTGGCAATCAAGGTATACCCTGAGATGCCCGTTTTCTTGTGGTACGGCGCGGCAAAACCGCCATCGATGACAATCGCTTTGCCGTGTGCCTTCAACGGCGATTCGCCCTGCCTGACCCGCACCGGCACATGCCCGTTGACGATATGCCCGCTGTCGGGGTTTAAGTCAAACTCGGTGAGAATCTGCCGGCAGATGTCCTCGTTGTCAATAAGCGTAAAATACGGATCTGCAGGCTCTTGCCATGTTGTCTCGTCCACGATGTAAGCGCGCTCAAACGTGTGAAACTCGCGCCCCGCCGTCGGCGCGTGATAGCCGCACCACAAAAAATACATAAAGTCGGTGTCGTCTGCATTGCGGTTCAGATAGGCCTGCCGCGCCCGGCTGTCGGCATAGTCGAAATAGTTGCGCCCCGTGTACGCTTCGCCGCCAAACACAACCGGCCGAAACGTGCCGTCCTCCTTTAGCGGCAACGAACTGTGAAAGAGCAAATTACCGTTGTACCGCGTGTAAATCCCGCCCACGCGATAAAGATAATCGACATGCCGCGCCAAAACAGTGCTTTCGACAAAATACGACACCAGATCATCGATGATGCTTTCTTCCTCCGCCGTCAGCGCATAAGGATTGTCCAGCAACATGTCCGTCGGAAAATCCTTCAGCGGATACGCTTTGCCGTCCGCAAGAGTAACAGTCAATTTGTCCCGGTCAATTTTATCGAGCAACAGTCGCTCGTTCATCCGAAAATCGGGGTTGCGCTTGATGAGAGCGCCTTCCAGCTTGAACATCATGAGCGTGATAATGCGCTCGGCTTCATGCAATGTGTCGCTCACCGTGCGCCGCGCGGCAAAAGTAGTGAGCGTGCGCAGATTTATACCGTAGCCGCGTTCCAACACATCTGTGTTGCCGTAATGCAGGCTGTTTCTCACAACGGCGGCAATACACGCCTTGTTGCCCATCGATGCGCCCATCCACAGCGCATCGTGGTTCCCCCACTGAATATCGACGTTTTTATGCTCGATTAAATTGTCAAGAATAACATCGGGACGTGAGCCACGGTCAAAGAAATCCCCAATAATATGTAGGCGGTTTACCGCCATACGTTTGATGAACACGGTGAACGCAAAAATGCAATCTTCGGCAGCATTAACGGCGACAATGGCGGAAAACAGCTTTTGGTGGTAGACCATTTGTGCCTCGTTGCCCTCAGGACGAGTATTGATAAGTTCCAAAATAATTGAGGCATATTTTTCGGGGATAAAGCCGCGAATTTTGAACGACGGGAATTTATAGCTCATCACCTTGGCAAGTTCCAGAAGATTATACAATGTCTTCCGATACCAATCGGGCGTTATGCGGCCTTCCTCGTGCAAATTCCGCAGTTTCTCCCGCGGATAATATATGAGCGTGCAAAACTCCGCCTTTTCCTCTTGTGTCATGCGCACGCCAAAAACGTAATCCACTTTTTCGCGGATCACGCCGGAGCAATTATTGATGATGTGATAAAACAGGTCGTACTCACCGTGCAAATCGCTCATGAAATGTTCCACTTCCTTGGGAAGCGAAAGGCGCGCCATAAGATAAATCAATTTCTCGTATACAGCTTCTTTGCTCGGATATTTTTCGGCTAAAAGCCGCATGATATTCTGGTCGTAACCTGACGGGGCAGCAATCATATGTGGCATGGCCTCCTTCATGGACATTGTTGTGTACTTGTCTTCTTCGACAATCATGCTTCCATTCCTGCCACATTTACCACCTCGCAAAAAAATCGACAATCGGTTCAAGCCAAGGCTCTGCACAACAGTAAGCAAGACGGAAATCGTCCGATTTCCATCAGCCCTTACATGAAAACAGCCAATCGATCTTCGCCTTACGGCTTGATTTCTTGGGTTTTCATAGTAAAATTTCACTATTGTGGTTCCCAGATTACCGGATTCCCCTCGTTCACATTCTTCACATGGGAAAAATCCTCTTCTACCTTCTTGATGGTCAGCTTGCCGCTGTCCAGTTTGATGCTGGTGATGACGCGCCCCAATCGAATGCCGGAGAACAGATTCCATATCCACTTGATGGCAACGGTGAAATTGGTGTGCGCTCCGGCCAGCCGGAGCAGATGGACGAACATCCAGGCGCACCAAGCGATGAATCCTGTCATCCTCGGCGAGTTCACCACAGCCTTTCCCCTACCGATGGTGGCCATGGCACCA
>JAFSWY010000304.1 GCA_017444295.1 Selenomonadaceae bacterium
GGAAGATGGAGGAATCGAAAAGGCGCGCCGTATCTGCGCCGCGCTGAAAGAAGACGGCATCGAGGCGCGGAGCTTCTGGAAGCCCGTACATCTGCAGAAGCCCTATCGGGAATCGATCCAGGCGGATTCCCTGGAGGTGGCGGAAGGTCTATGGGATAGGATCGTCACACTGCCCTGCTCCACGTGGATTACGGATGGGGAGTTGGAGACTGTGTCACAGCAGATCAAGAGCATCATGATGTCTTCCGCAGATAACGGAAAGGCCTCCCCATGAAGGGGAGGCTGCTGCAGGAGAACAAGCGTTTTCTGCTTGGAAGGGAAAGGTTTTCACTGGATGCCGTATTTGGCATAGAGACTTTGCCGCACATCCGCATTCTCGACAGCCGCAGCGATTTCGTCGCTTTTGCCGTTTTTTAGCAGCAATGCTATGAGATGGGAGAGACGGCTCTCTCCTTTGGCCTCTCCTTTGGTTTCACCTTCAGCGAGACCCATGAGGCGACCGTCTTCCATGGCTGCTTCTCTGGCAGCTCGTTCATTCCAACGTAGGTTGTACATGTCCAAAACCTCCTTTTGCTTGTCAATCAGAAATTCTTTCATGATGTCATGGTCGATACAGTATTCGATAGAACTGCGGACGGCATTCGCGAGCATCTCTCCCGACGCCATGCGCTGTCTCACATCATAGACGAAGAAGCTGTAGTCTTTGACAGGTTTGTACGCAAATAGTTCACTGCATTTCGAGGCATCCTCGTTGTAGCCGATGTTGTATCGGGTGACGACGAGTTCCAAAGGAGGCGGAAAGGGACTGCCCTTTGGGAAGGAATCCGAAAGGCGGAGGGTGGACACGAGAGGCTGCTCTTTGGTTCCGCAGTAGAATTCGTAGAACTCTGGCATCAAGAGGGGGATGCGGCTTTCACGAAAGAAATCGCGCCGCTTCAGCAATCTACGGTAGAGCATCGTGATGTAGACCAGCATGCGCAGAGGCATGTTCTGGTTGAGGCTGCTTTGTTCCTCGAAGAGCACGATGAAGTGATTCTTCACGAGGTAAGAGATGTCGTTCCGCTCCAAGCGAAAGAACACATGCTTCAAGGTGTTGATGGTGATGTCCTCCGGTTTGGTGGGACTACCGGTGATCAAAGAGTGTATGGCAGCCAAGTCTTTCGGATTGCTGAACCTGCTCCGGAAAACGGAATCCTTGTATGTTCGCTTGGCATTATCCATGAAATCTGTTCCTTTCTGTTATTGTAGCATATTTCGGGATAGGAAGGAAATCATTGTGTCTGGCACCATTATATAATAGACAAATGTTTTTGTACAGAGGATTTTATTGGCAAAAAGATGGATAGGAATGAGCGATGGGAAAAAGGATGCGGAGATATTTTCAAAGCTTTGCATAGGTAGGTGATGCATCATGGTAAAAAGAAACATCTGTGTCGTCACGGGAACTCGTGCGGAATACGGGCTTCTATACTGGCTGATGAAAGAGATCGAAGCGGATGATGCGCTAAGGCTTCAGATTATTGCCACGGGGGCGCATCTTTCCCAAGAGTTTGGGCTGACCTATCGGACGATCGAGCAGGACGGGTTCCGCATCGACGAGAAAGTGGAGATGCTTCTGTCCAGTGACACCGCTGTGGGAATCACGAAATCCATGGGGGTGGAACTTATTGGCTTCGCTGATGCGTTGGAACGGCTGAAGCCGGATATCATGGTGCTGCTGGGGGATCGGTACGAGCTCTTAGTGGCGGCGGAGGCGGCACTGGTGGCGAACATTCCGATTGCTCACATCCATGGGGGAGAAATCACGGAAGGAGCGATTGATGATGCCATCCGCCATTGCATTACGAAGATGTCCCATATCCATTTTGCCTCGAATCCGGAACACTGCCGTCGCATACGGCAGTTGGGGGAGGATCCGGCGCATATCCACGAAGTCGGTATCGTGGGCATTGATAATATCGTGCGTATGGAGTTTCTTTCACCGGATGAATTGGAGCAGGATTTGGGATTTCATCTTGGTGAGAAATTTTTCCTTGTGACGTACCACCCAGTCACCGTTCTTGGTTATCGAAAGCAGGAGGCGCTGCAAAATCTGTTGGACGCACTGGATGCTTTCCCAGAGTATCAAGTGCTGATTACAAAATCGAACGGCGACGCAGGAGGACGGGAGATCAACGATGCCATTGATTCCTACGCCGCATCGCGGAAGGGGCGGGTATGCGCAAGGATGTCCCTGGGGCAGAAGCGATATCTGAGTGCGATGAAGCACGCTTCTGCTGTAGTGGGCAGCTCCTCCAGTGGCTTGCTGGAAGCTCCTGTGCTGAAAAAGGCCACGGTGAACATCGGGGAAAGGCAGAAGCGTCGGCATCGTGAGATTTCCGTTATGGATTGCGCCGAGGACCGAGAGGCAATTATTTCGGCGATTCGTGAAGCATTGTCCGAGGATTTCCGGCGAAAACTGCAGACGTTGGAGATTCCCCATGCCGATGGGGAAATTGCAGTTCGGATGAGGAATGTTCTACGGGATGTTTCCTTGGAGGGACTTTTCCAAAAGCATTTTGTGGATATTCTTTCGGCAGGTTGAAGAAAGGACTGTGTCACATGGGAACCATTTATGTTGTGCATTGTATCGATACGGAAGGACCGCTAAACGAAACAATTGAGGCGACGTTTGAGAGGATCGAACGTTTTTCCGGGAAAAAGTTGGAGCCGACAGAAGAGAACTTGAAAAAAATACAGAACGGCGAGATGGATCTGGGTGGAAAGGAGGAGAGCGCGAAATATGTTTTCAGCGAGAGATTTTTGAGATATAACCGAACATGGGATGATTTTGATCACATGCTGGATCTGTTGACAAGCGAAGAATATCGGCTGCGGTATGCGGATTCTAACGGAAACGGGTGGAAATACAGTTGGTTTATCGTAGATTATGTAGATTTCCTTGCAAATCCACGGGGCAAAGAATTGGGATATCATGCGATTTATGATCATTATCAAACGTATTACCATCGGCGGCATGTGACAGGCGATGACTTTCAATGGCACGCACACCCGCTCAGCACATATAAAGAAGCTCATCGTTGTGCAGTATCTTATTTCAATTCACCGCACATTTTACAGTCTCTAGGCAGAGGGATTATTGACAGGGGATTTTTTCCCGCCTGTTTTCGGCCAGGATTTCATACGGAGAGACCGGATAGCCACTGGCTATTAGAGCAATATATACCCTATGATTACGGCAATCAGTCTGTTGCGCTCACCGATTTGGACAGATCTCAGAATGACGTTGCGGATGGACGCTTTGGTGACTGGAGGCGTGCCCCCGATACATGGGAGCCATATCATCCTTCCCACGATGATTATCAAGTGAAAGGCAACTGCCGTCGCGTAATTTTCCGGTGCTTGAATGTTGGGACACGTTTGCGTTGCATCACCCAGAATGAGGTAGATAGAGCCTTTCAACGAGCACATGGGGGCGAAGATACGGTTTTGGCGATTACGGATCATGATTTTCGCCATATGGGTGAGGACATTGACGAAATTTATGCAATGATAAGAAATGCAGCTGTTCGGTATCCGGATGTAGCATGGACGAATTCGACTGCCTATGATGCGGCAAGGGCTATCATGAAAGCAAGTTGCAAGCCCATACATCTTTCTTGCCAATTTTCCCGGTTGGAGGGAAAAGATATCGTAGTGATTGAGGCGGACGGGGATACTTTCGGACCGTGATACAAGGGGGTTCAATCGGAGAGCAGGTCTTGGTGGGAGCAGGAAGCAATGTGATAGGGAACATACCGGACAATTATAAAGGATACGGCAATCCGATGAAAGTTATCGAACAATGTTGCGAAGATAGGGAGAGCATCATTGAGAAATAAATATGAGATTTTGTTTTCTTTTCATGGGATTCCTGCCCATTTCAAAATTGTGATTTATGGGACGAGAGATTTTTTTGTAAAGAAGTTGCTGAATATTCCATTTCTCAATGCCAGTGTAGTCAGAATCCCCGTACATCCACTTTATCTACCGTTTTTGTCATGTATTGTGTGGAACAGCAGTTGTTTTCAAAGCTGCTGTTTTTTTGCTCCCGGGCCGTCTGCGGCAATGGAGACGCCGGTTTCCTCGAAGGTCTTCATATCGTTGAGCATGTGGAGCGCCGCATCAATGACGCACAGCCCCAGGCATGCGACGCCGCCCTCCAGGGTCATGCCAAGCTGCAGCAGCGCAGGCTGCGTATGCAGGATGTAGGGCCGGATGGCAGGGCAGAGCTGCTCGGTGTAGCGCGCGATGATCTCTGTCGCGGGGTTGTCCAAAACGATGAGGGCGCTGTTGTGGGAGCCGGCAATCATCGCCCCCATCAGCGCCGAGACCATGCCCTGCAGATGTTTCGGGACATGGGCAAGGAACTCCTCCGCCGCGTATTTCAGATCGCCGTTTTCGTCCAGTAGCGCGGCCTCGAGTTCCTCGCCGACGGAGCGGGGCGCATCCTTTGGGGTCATGCAGGCGAGGGCAAGCAGGGGCGCTGTGAAGGTGAGATCCTCTGCCACCATCCGCCCGAAGTTGAAGGCGGCAGTGGGGGGAAGATGGTCCCGCAGGTATGCCATGAATCCGTCCGCATTGGCGTGGACCACAAAGGACTGCAGGGCGCGCAGATCGGCATCGGACAGGCGGCACGCAAATTGGCCGTGGATTTCCTCTCCGAGATCCGTGAGGCGGTCGGGTTCATCGGCGCCGTCGGCACAGCAGTCTCCCTGCATTCCGTCCTCTTTTTCCTCCTTCTCTGCCTCGGCTTCCGCCGCCGCAACTGCCTCGGGATCCGCCGGGGCAAAGCAGAGCAGGACGCGGGGCGTGCTTTGCTGCGGGCGTTCCTCGTCCAGAATGCCCGCAAGCTGCACCATGATCTGCTCCAGCCGGCCAAGGCTGTAGAGCGGCTTGGCAAGATGGTCGATGCGCGACTGGCATTTCTCCATAAAGGAGCGGCCCAGAGTGGGCATGGTATTGAGATAGAAATTGAAGGTCTTGTCCGTGATCTTGGGGGCGACACCGTCCATGAGTTCTTCATCGAAAAGCGCCAGCGGCGATTTGCCGCTTTCCCTTGCAAGGGTTTGGCAGAGGAGGATGGCGGCATCCAGCAGGTTTGCCGCAAGGGAGGAGCCGGCGGCCTCCCCCAGACGGAGCTGGAGGTTCATGTAGGGGACGATGCCGAGCTTCTTCAGCACGGCCGGATGCCCTTCCTCGGCGGCCAGATGGGAGCCGATGAGACAGCCCCTGCTTTCGGGTGCGATGGCCATCGCAATCAGGGCGGCTGCGCCCGTATTGAAGCCGTCCAATATGACCGCGGCATGATGGGCGGCGGCGCCAAGGATGAGGCCCGCGATGCAGCCCAGCTCAAAGCCGCCGACCTTTGCCAGCACGTCGATGCCGTCCGACGAGTCTGGCGCATTGACTTCGATGGCCTGCCTCACGACAGAAATCTTGTGCCGCAGGCGTTCGTCGGAGATGTTCGTGCCGCGTCCGGTGGCCTGTTCAGGGCTGATGCCGCAGAGCACGGAGCAGATCGCGGCGCTGGAGGTGGTGTTTGCGATGCCCATCTCCCCCGGCAGGAAGCAGGTATAGCCGTTTTCGGCGCAGGATGCCGCGATGCGGATGCCCGTCTCGACGGATTGGCGTGCCTGCTCCCTTGTCATGGCTGGCCCTTTGGCGCAGTTTTGGGTGCCATAGGCGATCTTGCGGTTTACCAGACCGGGGAGGCCGTCGGTATCTGCCGCGATCCCCATATCAATGATCAAGAGATCGGCGCCTGCAAAGTTGGAACATGCGTTGGCTGTTCCGCCGCGCGAAATGAGATAGTTGGCGGTCATTTCCGCCGTGGTTTCCGGCGGGTAGGCGCTGACGCCCGTTTCCGCGACGCCATGATCCGCACAGCAGATGACGGTGCACTTCCTGGGCAGCTCCGGCGTCGGAGTTCCGACGATGCCGACATACCGGAGCAGCAGATCCTTCAGCGCGCCAAGCGATTCGGCCTTGGGAAAGCTTTGGAAGAGCCGCTTCTCGGCTTCTTCGGCGGCCTGCCGATCCGGCGGAACAATCTGCCGGATGGTTTCTTCGAGAAGGGTCATGAAGCTATTTCCTCCTTCGGAACCTGTTTCAGGGAAAGGCCGATGCGTCCGCGGCTCTCGTCCACGCTGATGATCATGACCTTGAGGATGTCTCCGACGGCGACGACATCCAGCGGGTGCTTGACGCGCTTGCTGCTGAGCTCGGAAATATGGATGAGCCCTGCCGTCTTGAGTCCGATGTCCACTAATGCGCCGAAATCCGTGATGTTGCGCACCGTGCCGCGCATGACCGTGCCGGGCTTGAGGTCGGAGAGCTTCACGATGGCCTGCCGGGTGAGAGGCGCGGGCAGGTCTTCTCGCGGATCCCGTCCGGGACGGACAAGGGCAGCGAGGATGTCGTGGACGGTGGGGAGTCCGGCATCCAGTTCCTTCGCGAGCTTTTCCTCATTTACCAGCTTGCACTTCGCGGCAAGCAGGGCAAGCTGGTTCTTGTCATGCAGATCGGAAAGCGCGAA
>JAFSWY010000305.1 GCA_017444295.1 Selenomonadaceae bacterium
ATGGGCAATCGCCGTAAGGTGCAGCACCGTATTGGAAGAACCGCCAATTCCCATATCCACGGTGATGGCATTCTCAAAGGCCTCCCGTGTCATGATGTCACGGGGCTTGATGTCCTTCTTCAGCAAATCCATGACCACGGCACCAGCACGCTTTGCCAGAAGCAGACGTGCGCCGTTATAGGCTGCCGGAATCGTTCCGTTCCCCGGAAGCCCCATGCCAAGCGCCTCCGTCAGGGAATTCATGGTATTCGCGGTAAAAAGCCCTGCGCAGGAACCACAGCCGGGACAGGCATGTGCCTCCAGATCTGCCATTTCCGCCTCGTCCATCGCACCTGCGGCAAATTTGCCCGCCGCCTCAAAGGACTGGCTCACACTCACATCCCTGCCATGGAACCTTCCTGCCAGCATGGGCCCGCCGCTGACAACGACGCTGGGAATATTGAGCCGGGCCGCCGCCATGAGCATCCCGGGCACAACCTTGTCGCAGTTCGGAATGAGGATCAAGGCATCAAATCCCGAAGCCATGGCAACCGCTTCAATGGAATCCGCAATGAGCTCCCTGCTTGCCAGGGAAAACTTCATGCCCGTATGCCCCATGGCAATGCCATCACAAACACCAATGGCCGGAAACTCAACAGGGGTTCCCCCGGCAGCAGCCACTCCGAGCTTTGCCGCCTCCGTTATGGAACGCAAGTGCATATGGCCGGGAATGATCTCATTGAAGGAATTGCAGACACCAATCAAGGGTTTTGCAAGCTCCTCCGGCCCAAAGCCATTCGCATGGAACAAGGAACGATGGGCGCAGCGCGTGGCGCCCTTCTTTACAATATCACTTCTCATATTCAACTCTCCCGCTTAGGGGGTGTTGAAAAACTGTCTCGCTGTATCGCACAGTTTACGTTTTTCAACACCCCCAAGAACTGTTCAAAAATAAATCAGGAAAACATCAGCCCAGTTTTTGGATGATGTCCATGACAGGCTCCAGTTCGTTCTCCTTCAGGAATTCGATCTCTCC
Source organism: Selenomonadaceae bacterium (assembly GCA_017444295.1). Lineage (GTDB taxonomy): Bacteria > Bacillota > Negativicutes > Selenomonadales > Selenomonadaceae > UBA3796. Next base: position 1,016 of record JAFSWY010000305.1, read on the forward strand.
CTTGTCTGCCGCATCGGCAATGGCAGGATCCAAGGGAAGGCGGCAGATCGTCTTGATATCATATTTCTCCGCAATCTCCTCCAGATGGCTCTTGCCGAAAATATCATGCACCTTGCCGCAGTCCGGGCACTTGAAATAGCTCATGTTCTCCACGAGGGCAAGAATGGGGATCTCCATCATCTCTGCCATCTTGACGGCCTTCTCCACGATCATCCCCACCATCTCCTGGGGCGATGTGACCACAACAATGCCGTCAATCGGCAGGGACTGGAACACCGTCAGGGGCACATCCCCCGTCCCGGGAGGCATGTCCACGAACATGTACTTGATATCGCCCCATTCCACATCCGACCAGAACTGCTTGACGACCCCTGCAAGAATGGGTCCGCGCCATACAACGGGATCCGTCTCATTTTCCAGAAGCAGGTTCATGGACATGACGGAGATGCCCGTCTTGCTACGAACAGCATAAATGCTCTCCTTTGTTCCGGATGCCAGTTCCTTCAACCCAAAACTCTGCGGAATGGAAGGCCCTGTGATATCCGCATCCAGCACCGCCGTGGAAAAGCCTGCACGGGAAGACCCCGCCGCCAGCAAGGAAGTCACCATGCTCTTTCCGACGCCGCCCTTGCCGCTGACCACAGCAATCACCTTATGGACCTTGGACTTCTCATTCAAAGGCACACGAAAATCCACAGCCTCCTCCTGGCGGCTGTCACAGGTCTCCCCACAGGATGAACAATCAAAATTGCAATTTTCGCTCAAAGAACTCTCCCCCAATACTTTATTATAAATGATAGATCAACATAGACTAATAGTAATACAAGAAACCGTCATATGTCAATAACTTTGGCCATTGCCTTTTTCACAAGATCCTCTGGTACATCGTTGCGAACGACCACGCTCCCTATGGACTCCATCAATACCCAGTTTACCTTGCCATTGACCGTTTTCTTGTCATGGAAAATGGATGCATACATATTTTCCACCGTACAGCCTTCTGCCCTGACTGGAAGATGCAAAGCCTCAATCAAATCTTTCACGCGCTGCACCACGGCTTCATCCACCAGTCCCATATCACGGCTGATATGCGCCGCTCCCATCATGCCGACGGCAACCGCCTCCCCATGGTTATAGCGCACATATCCCGTTTCCTGCTCAATGGCATGGGCCATGGTATGCCCAAAGTTCAGGATGCGGCGCAGCCCCGATTCCTTCTCGTCCTCGGAAACCACCGCAGCCTTGATCTCACAGGAACGGGC
>JAFSWY010000306.1 GCA_017444295.1 Selenomonadaceae bacterium
GAAGCATTGGATCACGAACTGGAAGCGCAACGGCTGGAAAACCGCCAAGGGAACAGACGTGCTGAACAAAGACCTCTGGCTTCGGCTCGATGCACTGTTCCGGACGCGCAAGGTGCGGTTCCAATGGGTCAAAGGCCATGTTGGCGTGAAGTACAACGAGCGATGCGACGCACTGGCCAAGGCGGAGGCGATGAGATACATGAAAACCTCATGAGCCGGAGTTACTAGCCTTCGACAATGGCCATTTTTCCGGCAGCTTCCGTGGTGATCGTACCATCAGGCAATGCAACGGTGGCTTTCATGCTGACAAAATTGCCTTTGCGAGACTCTTCCCAACTGGTGACGGTAAGCTCCTCCCCGACAGGCGCAGGCTTGCGGTATCTGACATCCAAACGCGCCGTAACGGCTTTCTGCCCCAACTCCTTATTGAGATAACCGGCCATAGCCTCGTCCATCATCGTCGTTAAGATACCGCCGTGCACGATGCCGTCATATCCCTGATAGTCTCTGGACAACCTTTTTACCGCTACATATTTCCCGTCTTGAAAGAAAAAATCCAGCTTCAGTCCAATCGGATTCTCCTTACCGCAGGCAAAGCAATGTGCATCACGAATCTCCATACTTGTCCCTCCTCGTATATCATATGACATCATGACATTCGACAAAGGCAGCCGCCGTTCCTGAAGTGTTCACCATCATCACCCTACACTGAATGCTTACCACCTGTCGCTTGAGAGAAAATATACCACATGAGCAGGTTGTTTTCAATGGACCTGAGGAAGCCGCTGCCGCTAGTTCCGCAATGCGCTGATAGGCACCACGAACACGCCATCCTCCCTTTGATAGGCTGCATTCGAAAGGCCGCATATCACGCACAAAACTTTAGGCGGCTTGCCGCCCTCCTCTGCAGCTATTTGATTGCGTATCTTAAGGAGACCGGCCGCTGCCGCATCGATTTGGTTCGCTCCCAACTTTACCTCAAAGGCACACCAATCCCCATTCTCCAGCTCTATCACCGCATCTATTTCCCGATTGCGATAATCTTGATAGTGAAAAAGCTTCGCCCCAAAAGTCTGGGCGTAAATCGACAAATCTCTCGCCACTAGGCTCTCAAACAGAAAACCAAAGGTATTGAGATCACCAATCATCCGTTCCGTATTCATCTGTAAAAGAACACATGCCAATGAGGGGTCGACAAAATGCCGTTTCTCCAATTGCTTGATTCTCACAGAGGACCTGATGTTAGCAGCAAAGGGCTTTTGATTTGCTGTCAGGAACAAACGGTCAAACACATCCAAATATGATGCTATGGTCTTCTCCTCAATATCATCGGCATCAATTTCCTTGATGTCTCTCTTCAAGGTTCGATTGCTCACAATCGTGCTTTCATTGCGCGCCAAGGAACGGAGCAGCAGCATAACTTTTTTGCGGTTGCGAGGAGTATCATCAATTCTATGCACATCATCTTCGACAATGGCCTTGACATACTCCTCCGGCAGAAGTCTGGCCGCCTCTATATCCGTATTCTGATTGGCCGGCCAGCCGCCACGGATGATATACTCCGTTAGGTTATGCAGCTCCACTTCGCCTGTCATTTGCGTTTCCAGCCTGCCATTGCATAAATCCTGCAATGATACCACGCCGGATGAATCACCTGTTTCAAAGAGTGACATGGGCTGCATGCGGAGCCTGGCTATACGCCCCGCTCCGCTATGCCTTATGCCCTTGTACTTGGGCGTAGATGAGCCTGTGAGAATGAACTGGCCGCTCTTGCCGCGTTGATCTACTTCGTAGCGCACGGCATCCCACAAAGGAGGAACATCCTGCCATTCATCTATCAACCGAGGCACATTCCCCGACAAAACCGTTGCAGGAGACATCTCTGCCAGCCTGCGGTTTTGAAAGTTCCCTTCCGGACTGCCGATAAGGATTTCACTGTTGCTATGATGCCTTGACGTCCAAGTCTTGCCGCACCACTTTGGACCTTCAATGCAAACAGCCCCAAAGGTTTTTATGTATTTATCGACTGCCGCGTCAATCAGACGAGGCCTGTAAAAATCTTCCGACATAGCTCGTACTCCCCTGAAAACATGAATTCTATGCAGTATAGTTTACTATAAGACAATAAATTTATCAACAGAAAGTATATATATTTCAGTTATTCATTACCATACATTTCACATTATCATTATCGTAAATTCAGCATTGAATATTTCATGATGATCGAGGAAGGACGCGCCGCTGTCGGGCTGCATCCGAAAGTCTCCCACATTGCCATCGGCATCAACCTTACGGGACGCAAGGACATACTGGGCATGTGGGTAGGCGAAAACGAGAGCGCCAAATTCTGGGCCGGCATCCTGAACAGCATGAGGAATCGACAGCCTCACATTTTCACGTTGCTACCCCAACTTTTCCTGCCATTCCTTTTCCTTGAATCCCACGAGAACTTTATCCTCATCAACGAGCAAGGGACGCTTTACGAGCATACCGTCCGTGGCAAGGAGTGCATACTGCTCATCCTCGCTCATGGTGGGCAGTTTTTCCTTAAGCTCCAGTTCCCTGTACTTCTGCCCACTTGTATTGAAGAATCTTTTGAGTGGCAAGCCGCTCTTTTCATGCCAAGAGCGGAGTTCCTGTTCGGTGGGATGGTTCTCCTTGATGTCCCGCACCGTCACGGCTGTACCGTGGTCGGCGAGCCACTTTTCTGCTTTCTTGCAAGTGGTACAACGGGGATAGCATACGAAAATCGGTTTGCTCATCTCTGCGCCTTCTTTCTGTTGA
>JAFSWY010000307.1 GCA_017444295.1 Selenomonadaceae bacterium
AAGGTAGTCCAGGCGCCAGGTCGTTGCCGTGGCGCGGCGGGCAAGAAGCCCGTAAACCTCATATCCCTTGTCCAGCAGGAACTTTGCGAGATACGCCCCGTCCTGCCCTGTGATTCCCGTAATCAGCGCTTTCTTTGCCATGGATTCATTCGCTCCTTTTCATGTTTTCACTAGGATACTTATCTATTTATTTTATCATATCTTTCCGCTTTTGCCTATTGCCTGGAAAACTTCCGGCGTATCCATTTCTGTGCCTTTGCCTCATAATGGTGGGAAATCGCCCCTGCCAGAAGGATCAGTGCAATCTCCCAAAAACTGCCGTACCTGCCACTGCAAGATCAGGGCAGATACGGCAGACGTGACGTATCCAAATTCCTGTATAACGCACAATTCCCGTAACGCTCCATGAATTGCACGCGGGAGGGATCCAGCCTGCACTCACTGTCCCGGTCCACCAGGAGATAGCCGGCCTCCTCATAGTCAGGATAGAACTCCTTCCATATGCCCGGCACATCCCCATACTGCTCTCCCTTGGCAATCGCGAATTCCGACAGGCGAAAATCGCCCTCCCATTCCGGATGGTGCTTCCAGAGCATCTGAAAGGCCTCAACAGATACCATCTGCATCCGGTTGGGCGTGTATGTATCGAGGAGGGCATTGAGGGGATACTCTCCCACGGGCATCCCCATAAAAGAAGTCCCCACAAGGCACAGGACATTGCCCTCCATCTCCCCAAGATCCGCCGCCAGCCTCACATGCTCTGCTACCATTTCCCGTGGCAGCGCATAGGCATCATGGATATCCCGGCAGGCCAGGGACTGGTTCCATGCCGAAACCGCCAGCATCACTCCTCCGAGCAGGAACGCTGCCTGTCTCGGCCGCCATAGGGCAGCAACCCCAATTGCCGCCACCGTCCCGGCAATGGCATAGCGTTCCCAGGTTCCCTGCCAGTCAAGCACATAGCGCAGCAGCATCTGGTCCACAGGAGATCCCACAGAAAAGGGCATTTCTATGAGGAAAAGGGCCGCCACAAAGGCAAAAAGCAGGACCACGGTCCTCCCCAAAGGACGCCTTGCCCCTGAAACCGTCTCCACTGCCTGCAAAGACAGGGCAACAAACGGAAGGAAAAAACAGGAATAGTAGCGAAGGTGCTGCCGTGGCGCCATGCTGGGATAATCTTCGTTCCATGTGACCGTATAGGAAACAACGGCCAAAAGGAGCAGAAGACAGGATAGCAGGAATGCATAGCGAAGCCTCGCCGCGAAGCCCATGGAATGCCAGCACTCCAAAGGCATCACCACCGGGAAGAAGAAGAAAGCCAAAAGCACCCATACCAGATGGATCCCGTATACCTGAAGCAGATACGGGATTGCCTGCCCCATATCCCCATTCCTGGGAACGAGCATTGCGGCATAGGAATTGTCCAGGCCAGACAGGATGGCCAGCTTCACAAAGAGGAAGGGAAGGGCAAAGCCGGCCACTGCTGCCACAGCGGACATGGCAAGCCTTTTTTCCATCGCCCCGTCACGGTTTCCCATCCAGCAGAGAAAGGCCAGAGCCGCATAGGCCATCGGAAAGGCCACCCCTATTTCCTTTGCCAGATAGAGGATATAGGAGGCCATGCCAAAACACCATGACAACAGGAGGATGCTTCGCCCCTGTTCCGCCATGCCGAAAAGTTTCCATGCCAGTAAAATGGCTGCCGTGGAAAGCGGCAGATAGAGATTTTCGCTCATGAAGGTCAGGCTGTAGATGGTATCCGGCAAACATGCCGCGAGAACCATCAGGAATACCGCTGCCATCTTCCCCAGGCCGCAAAGCCTTGACAGCCCCAGGGCCAATAGCGGCAGGAAGGACACCATCCCCGCATTGAGATATGCCACAACGGTCGTATACTGTGCGCTTCCGACAAAAAAGGCCGCAGGAAACAATGCCAGAGGGTAGAGCACCTTGGAAAAACTGCTCGCCACATCCCGAAGCAGAAGTGTCCCGCCATGGTTCACGAGGGAATCATTGATATGCACATACCGCAGTTCATCCGGATACACCAGGAACGCCTTCGGGAAATCCGACAGAAACGCCAGACGGCAAAAAACCGCCAGGCACAAGCATACCGCCAGCAAAAGAAGCCAGCCATCCCGCCGCCTCATTCCCCTGTCTCCTTCTGTCGCATCAAAAGATGAAGAATGTTTCTCTGCAGTTCAAAGTTCTTGCGGCTGTTCTTGGCATTCGTGTCCAGAATGAGGCCGCAGGAGGCCGACAACATGGCAGAAAGCATCAGGAATGCACTGGCGATGAAGGTCGGGAACCGGGGAACCAACCCCGTGCGAAGATATTCCAGGAACACCGGCAGGAACAGGAAAATCGAGAGAGCCATCAGAAGAAGGGACAGGATCCCAAAAAAGCGCAAGGGCTGGTAATCCCGATAAAGATTGAACACCGTCATGAGAACCCTCGCCCCGTCCGCATAGGTGTCCAGCTTGCTTTCGCTTCCTTCCGGACGGTCGCGGTAGGCGACCGGGATGCTTTCCAGCAGGAAATCCTTGTCGAGGGCATGGACTGTCATCTCCGTCTCGATCTCAAACCCCCGGGAGAGAACCGGAAAACTCTTCACGAACATCGGGCTGAACGCACGATATCCCGTCATGACATCAACGATTTCCCGCCCCTTCCTTGCCCAAAGCATATTGATGAATCTCCGCACAATGACATTGCCAAAATTGTGGAAGGGCCTTTTGTTTTCCGTGAAATAAGTGGAGGAGAGCCGATCGCCGATGACCATGTCCGCCTTCCCCTCCAGCACCATCCGGCACATCTCCCCGGCACTCGACGCAGGATAGGTGTCGTCCCCATCCACCATGAGATAGCAGTCCGCCTCGATCTCACGGAACATGGAACGGATGACATTCCCCTTGCCCTGGCGGCTTTCATAGCGCACGGCTGCTCCTGCCTCACGGGCAATCCGGTCCGTGTGGTCGGTGGAATTGTTGTCATAAACGCAAATCTCCGCCTCCGGCAAGGCTTCCCTGAAATCCCTGACCACCTTCGCGATGGTCTGGCTTTCGTTGTAGCAAGGAATCAATACCGCAATCTTCGGCACATGTATCCCTCCCAACGCCGCTTGCGTAATTTCGTTATCCTATACTCGCGAACAGTAAAATTTACATCTCGGTACAATTCGCTCGCGGTATATGCAGAGAGCGTAAGAGCTTTCCCTTCGGGAAATTCTAACGCTCTCTAGTATAACACCTTATAAGGTTCCGTCTTTCCATAGATGATGTCCATGATCTCCTCGGATGCCTCTTGCCATGTGTAAATATGAATCTTGCGGGAATCCGGATGACTCTCTTCCTGCAGCCATGCTGCAAGCTTTTCCGCAAGGGCATCTGCATCCATTGCCTTGAAATAGTCGGCATGCCCCTGTGTCACTTCCCTGAAAATGGGAATGTCACTGCAAATGATGGGGAGCCCGAAATAGGCCGCCTCAATGAGGGGAAGGCCGAATCCCTCGTCCTTCGATGCTGCAATGAGGGCATTTGCATTGGCATATGCCCAGCGAAGCTCCTCATCAGCCGCATCCTTCACCCAAAGGAAATTTTGGCTCAGGCGGTCGTCTCCCTTCAGGGATCTTATGAATTCCTCATTTTTCCACCCATTATGCCCCAGGACAAGAAGCTGTGCATCGGCATTCGCCAAAAGCTTCCGGAATGCCTCAACCGCCACGGCATGCCCTTTGCGCGGCTCCACGGTCCCAACCATGAGGAAGGTGGTCTTGCGGCGGACAAAGGAACGGATCTCTTCACGTGCCTCCTGGGTTCCGCCGGCAATATCCGCCCCCATATGGAAATAGTACAGGCGCAGAGGCTCGTCGCGATGGAACTTCTTCTTCTCATAATAGGCTGCCACTACATCCGCTGTTGTCTTTGATATGCAGACAATACTGTTTGCCTGCTGCATCAGCATGTTATGCCAGCCGGTAAAAAGGTCCACAAAAAGCTTGGAGTCAAACAGTTCCGGATACTGGATGGGAAAGAGGTCATAGACGATTCCATGGGACTCGATCCCCCTTGCATGGGCTTCCTTGAGGATCCCTGAGAAATCTTTGTGGAATTCCCACGAGGAATCCAGCAGCAGCAACTTGTCCCCGTCAAGGAACTCTATCAGCTTCTCTCTTTCCTCCGCCGCAGAGCCTTCCATTCTCCGAAGATATTTTTCTGCCGTGATCAGCTTGCCGCAGGAATCCCTCACTGCCAAAATATTCGGATGGGCACAGTACAGATTCTGGAATGCCTTGTTGACCACTCTCTGGATCCCCGTTCCCGCATCGCTGCGGGCCGTCTGCGTCACATCAACCAGCAGGCCCGGCTCTGTCCGCTCCAGGACCTCCATCTGCTGCTCCATCTTCTCCCGCTTCCGGTCCTTCAATTTCTGCAGCATAGTATAGATTCGTACGCGAATAGCTTCGGCTGCGCCCGGCGATACCTTGGCCACGAAATTGTAGGCGGGCTTCAGCACCTTCACTTTCACCCGATGGCGGAAGGAGTCCTTCGGCGGTTTTGCAAGGGGGGCTGTCTTCGGAATATCCTCAAAAGCGAGGACATCGGTACTCAATCCCTGCTTCTGGCCGTTCTCCCGGGTCCCGCTGTCCTCCCCGTCCGGTCCAACTGCCTGCGGCCTCCAGGTATCCGAGTCCAAGCCTTCCCCTTTGACCACCTGTTCCAAATACTGCTGGAACAATGCCGCCGTCTTCTCGTAAGAAAAATCCTCCAGCCGCTTCTTCCCCGCCTGGCGCAATTGCTCCGCCACTGCAGCATCGCCCACGATGCGGTCCATCGCACGTGCCGCCTCTGCGGGATCCGCGCCATTGACAAGCAATCCGGCACCACCAAGGGTCTCCGGCACAGCAGCGGCGCTGCGGGCAACAATCGGCACCGAAAAGGACATGGCTTCTGCCAACGGAACACAAAATCCCTCGTGCTCGCTCATGCAGAGGAACAGGTCAGCAATCTTGTAATAGGCCAGGATCTGGTCGAAGGGCACCTTTCCCGAAAAAAAGATATCATTTTGCAGGAACAGCCTGTCCACATAGCGGCGCAAACGGTCAACATAGGGATCCATTCCCAGGGGAGACCCCACGAGGAAAAGCCGCGACCTGGCATTCAGGTACTTTTTGTAATAGGCAAAGGCCCGAATGACATCCTCGATTTTCTTGTTGGGCGCCAACCGCCCCACAAAGAGGATATTCGTGAAATCATCTTTCCCATAGGTTTGCACGATGGTCTCATCCACCGGCTTGAGGTAGTCTTCAAAGGGAATGAGGATCGGCAGAACAGCAATCGGGCAACGATATCCCGCCTTGATGAGATCCTGTTTGTTATAGCCGGAATCCGCGAAACATGCCGAGAAAATCGGTTGAATCTCCTTCAGGTTTTCCCGTCCGGCCCTCGCGATTTCTGCGATTGCCTCGTTATAATCGTCAAAATAAGACCCCGGTGTGACATTATGGTATACCATGACCTTCTTTCCCGGAACCTTGCGCAGGATTTCCTCCATGATTTCCGAGCCAATGGAGTAATGGTACAAAATGACATCATCTGTTCCCAGTTCTTCCAGATCCTGGTAGGGCTTGGCTATACCGGCCGGCACTGTATGGCCAATTTCCTCCGCATAGATTGTCGTCTCATGCCCCATCTCCCGAAGGAGCCTGTGCATCGCGATTGCATCATTCCCCACAGCATCCCCGCCATGCAATGTTGGCAGCAACTGGATAATCTTCATCGTTATTTCCCCTTCATCTCGTTATAACCTATAATCGTTACGTTCTCATACTCCGTATGCACATCCTGTACGCAGGTACGCGACGCAACGGGATGGGACCAAAGAATCTTGATGCGCTGAAACCCTGCCATTTCCATCAGGAGCTTGTAGGTCTCTGCCGGAATGAAGTTGACATGGGAGGGATCCATCTGAAAATGTCCCATCCTGTGATAACAATAGGTATTGATGGTATTGATCAGCAAAGGCCCCCCTGAAACGATCTTCCGCGCAAAAAGGAAAACTGCCTCAAAGAATTGCGGGAACGGTATATGCTCCGATACCATAATCATGGAAAGGCCGGAAAGCTCCCCGTCCGGCCGGCTCTCCAAATAATCGAGCGCATCCCCGATGACAACCTCATGCCCATGGTCAATTGCCACCTGGGCGCTTTCACGGTTCATGTCAACCCCAATGGCACGCACCCCATGCTCCTGCAGGAGATCGAGGAACTCCCCTCTCCCGCAGCCAAAATCGAGAAATGGATGCTCTCCATGCTCCCTGGCTGCATCCAGGACATATGGCAGGAACATCTCGTTGCCTGACCGGATCGCATCCTCGCTCCCACGCAATACATTGGAAAGATGGAGATAAAACCGATCCATGTCGCCATCTTCCCTGCAATCCTCTTCCTCCAAATATCTGGCGCGATTCAATATGCCGTCATCCTCGAAGTTCCCGGGAAGGCCAACCCATCGCTGACGCGACTCCCAATCGCGCAACTCATTCCAGAGATTGCGCTTATCCTCGCATTCATGCGCCAACTGCGCTTGCATTTGCAAGAATTGTGCGTGCATCTGCGAGGACTGCGTCTCCAGATTTTGTATGCGCGAGGACTGCATCTCTGACTGCCTTTGCAATTCAAACACCTGCTGCTTCAGCTTCCGGTAATTCTCCAGTGCACGACGCGGCTTGGTTGCATATTGATACAGTTTCTCCCACAAGGACATCCCGCTTCACCTCCCCGTTACGACTACTCTTCCTGGACAGTGACCTCGGCACCGAGATAGGCAACTCCGGTAAATTTCTGTTTCCCCTGGTTCAGTACCTCAAAAACGGCGGCCAAATCCCTCCACTCGTAGTTGTTGGCGATATGGTCACGCCCGCTATGCAGGGCAACGGTCAGGGAATAGTTCCCTTCCCCAATGTTCATCGGCATTGAAAATTCATAGTGCACGGTCTTTCCGGCCTTCAAATCATGAAGCTCTTTCTTCGCATAGTCCGAATTGGTTCCATAAACAGATTCCCCAAGACGGTTCTTGATCATGATGCCACAGGTCAAGGAGGGAATATCCTGCATCACTTGCGCATCCACACATATCCGCACAGGTTCGCCCACATCGACAAACTCAGGCTCCAGTCCCTTCCTGTTCAATAGATGAACACCGGAAATCCTGGCCTCCCCGCTCCCGGATATCGTCTGCACCTGCCCGTTCTCCTGCCTGACCTGCTGAATGGTCTTCGCTTCCGTATCCCCCAGCATGGCATTGTAATAATCCATGACTTCCTGCGGGTCGCCAATCCTCGCCACCTGCCCATGGTCCAGCAAAACCGCCCGGTCACAGACCGCCTGGATCGCCGCCGCATCATGGGACACCAAAAGCAACGTTGTCCCTGCTTTGCAGAATTCCTTGATGCGCCCAAAGCTCTTGTGCTGGAAATAAGCATCTCCTACGCTCAATGCCTCATCGACAATGAGAATATCCGGACGCTTCATCGTTGCAACACTGAAGGCCAGCCTCACCTGCATGCCGCTGGAATAGGTGCGGACCAGGGCATCGATTGCCTCGCCGATTTCCGCGAACTCCTCCACCTGTGCCATGCAGGCATTGATTTCGTCAATGCTGTAGCCAAGCAATTGCCCCGACATGTAAACATTCTGGCGCCCCGTAAAATCCGGGTGAAATCCAAGCCCCAATTCCAGCAAGGCCGCCACTGTGCCGCTGAAATGCACGCTTCCCGTCGTGGGAATTGTCGTCCCCGTAATGATCTTGAGCAAAGTGGACTTTCCTGCGCCATTCAATCCGATGATGCCAACAGCTTCCCCTGCCTTGACTTCCAGATTGATATCCTTCAGGACCCATTTCTCGCGATGACGGGAAGGCCCAAAGGGGATGAGCCATTCCTTGAGGCGGTCATTGCGGGAATCATACAGCTTGTAACATTTGCTGATATTCTTGATGCTGATGCTGTTCCTCATAATTCGTCCACCATTTCCCCGACGTGCTTCCGGTAAATGCGAAGCGCCCAAACGCCAATCACCAGCCCAAGGACCAGAACCGCCCCGAGGCCTTCCAGCTCCGGGCAGCGATGGTACACAAAGATAGACTGGTAGGCACTGACAATATGATACATAGGATTGATCACGAAAAATCCCCGCAGGCTCTCCGGAACGATCACCGCAGGATAGACAACAGGTGTGAACCAAAACCAAAACTGCAGGGCAACCCCGAGCATCTGCCCCACATCACGGAAAAACACATTCAGCACGCCCAACCCGATCCCAAGCGTAACGGAAAAAAGCGTCTGTATTGCCAAAACAAGAAAGAAGAAAATCCCCACCGTCCAGGGGAACTGGCCCACCAGCAAAAGAAAGGCCAAAAACAAGCCAAAGCCAACGACAAAATTGGACAATGCCGACAACATGGCAATGACAGGCAGGCAAATCCGGGGAAAGGACACCTTTTTCATGAGATTCCCATTGGCAAGGAACACATTGACACACCCGTTCAATGTCTCGGCAAAAAGCCCCCATGTAAGGACTCCCGAACAGAGATAGATGCTGTAGGCGAACTGCATCATCTCCATGCCCTGGAGCTTGCTCTTCATGATCTCTGAAAACACCAGCGTATAAACGAGAATCATCGCCAAGGGCTGGAACACCGCCCAAAGCGCTCCCAGCATGGATCCCGTATAGCGAAGCTGGAAATCCCGCTTCACGCAACTGTATATGAATTGACGATACTGCCATATGTTTGCAAACATCTCATCCCAACCCTCAGCATAGTGATATCAAAATCCTATGAACTCCTTGAATGCTCCCGGTTCCGCTTTCTCCTTGGTCTCAAAATAGAAACGCAAGGCGTCCACCCGCTCCCGGTTCTCCTCTCTCCAGGCGGCATAGGCAGCCTGTTCCTCACGGATGCTCTCCTGTGCATTGTCCTTCGTGAGCAGATGGGCCATGCCATCCACCTCACCGCTGTAAAGGGCATTCCTCACAGCATCGCCAAGGGGCTTCCGATAGTGGACAAAGTCGAAATAGTTTCCCTGTATATCCATGGTCCAGACACTGGGGCAATCAAAATCATAGACCGGATGCATCTGCGCGGTCTCCCGTTTGATCTCGTCCAGCAGCGGTTCCTGTCCGCCCAGATACAGCATCGTATGCTCATCCACACTCACAGGATGGAAAAACAGCACGATTTCGACTCCGTTCCCCTCCGCCTCCGCAAGTATCCGGCCCAGGCAATCCATGGCCTCCGGCTCATAGCGAAAAGATGTGAATTCCTTTGTTTCTCTATTGGTCAGGTTGAAGATCCCATAATAGGATTCCACGCTTACCGCGGGTGCCCCACCGTGCTCACGAAACCAGCCCCGCACGGAAAGCTCCGGATGCTCCGGATCTTTCCGGCTCCGCTCCATGGTGGGCAGGACCTCCTTCATCATTGCCAGGCTGTCCTTCCATGCATACATGCGGGAGAATATGCCGCCATCGGAAATGGCCTCCAGGCGTTCCAGGGAGAAGGACGGGCGCGCATTGTCCCCCAACTGATGGTAATTCTTATAATTGAAGGAATATATATCCAGTCCCAGGTAGACTTTCTTCGGCTTATGCACTTTATAAGCAAACTTCAGATAGGATTCCGTTGATGAGAGGGAAAGGCCTGACATGGCAAAGTTGTAGGCATTCGCCTCCGGCCCTGTTGACGCATCCCATCCTATGTTCGTCCTGCTGGTGCCGATATAGACTATATCCGGAAGAAAGCGCACATACTCATAGGGTTTGAAGATGTCCATGAAAAGGCTCTGCTGTATCTTCAAGTTATTGAACCCCGCCCGTATCGGCGTCCCCCACAGACCGATGGGATCCACACGATAGCACAGCCACTCGCCCATCAGGACAAAAACCGCCGTCACCAGGAGAACGGCTGCAAAGAAGCGTTTGCTGCTCAAACACATTCAACCCCTTCAAAATTGCAGGTACAGAAATTCCGTTGGGGAACTCAAGGAAAACATTGCTGCGGCAAATACCACTGCCAGCAGGAATGCCGCAGATGCCGTGAATTCCATCCGCTTGGCAATCTCATTGGAACTCGGGCACCAAACAACAATGGCCAAAGCAGCCAGGAAAGGAACCAAAGGCAATCCAAACGTCTGGACGGTGACGGTCTCCGCAGCCGTCTGGATGGGCCAGTCAAGGCCCCCATGCAGGCCAGCCATCCCTTCCAGCAAGTCAATTGCCGCCCCCGTATCCGCTGCACGGAAAAAGGCCATGCTGACAATAACATACAGTATCGTAAGGCATCTGCCAGGAAACGCTGGCATCCAGAATCGCCAATGCCTCCATATATGGTTCACCGTCAGTCCAACGGCATGCATCAACGCAAATACGACAAAAGTCCATCCTGCCCCATGCCATATCCCTACAAGAAAAAAAGTAATAAAAACAGCAAGTGCCGTATGGAAAAAGGTCGGCTTCCTGAAAGATTTCACGATGGGCATGTAAACGCAGGCCGTAATGGCATTCGTAAGGGAAATATGCCAGCGTCTCCAGAAATCAATGAGGCTGGCCGCCCGATACGGTGCATTGAAATTGATCGGGATACTGATATTCATCATGCGCGACATGCCGACCGCCATATCACTGTAGCCGGAAAAGTCGAAATAGATCTGCAGCACATAGGCCAAAATCGTCAGCCAGGAAGCAACCAGCCCCAATTCCGAAGGCTGCAGAAAACCCTTGCCGACAAAATCGCTGAACGTATCTGCTATCAGGATCTTCTTCGCAAGCCCCAGGATAAAAAGGGCAAGTCCCCGGGACATATTGTCCCAATCCACACACAAAAGGCCCTCGTTCCTGAACTGCGCCATCATGGGCTTGTGATAGAGTATCGGCCCTGCGAGAAGATGAGGGAAAAAGGAGACGAACAGGGCGTAACGAAGGAAGCCATGATCCTTCGCCACGCCCTCATAACAATCAACAAGATACAACACCTGAGTAATCGTAAAAAATGAAATGCCGAAGGGAAGAAAGACATGCAAAAGCTCAAATCGCCCGCCGAGAGCATTCATGGTCTCCAAAAAAAAGTCCGCATATTTGAAATACCCCAGTACCAGCAAGTTGAATCCCATCCCGAAAAGGAACGGAATACGTGCCGGCCCCCTTTTTTTCGCCGATAAGATCCATCCGGAAAAAAAATAATTTGCCGCAATACTTCCAACCAGAAGCGGAAGGTATCTCACATTCCAATAACCATAAAAAGTCAGGCTGGCCAACAACAGCCATAAAGAGGTTCTCTGCGGTTTCCCGCTCTTTCCCAGCAGGAAATACCCTGTCAGGACAACAGGAAAAAATAGGAAGATAAAAATATAGGAGTTGAATAACATGCCCTCACTGCATCCCCTCTGGCCCTCACAATTTTGTCCAGTATATCACAACAGGCA
>JAFSWY010000308.1 GCA_017444295.1 Selenomonadaceae bacterium
AGACGGTCTTCTCCATCAGATAGATTGCCATGCAGATCTTGGAACCGTCATAGATAGCGGGCTTCTCTGAGATATCGGATACCAATCCGTTCTCCGCGGTCTCCAGGACAACATTCTTTCCCGTTCCCTCGCCCTGGGCCGTATAATACACCATGGTGATGTCGGCGCCGGTATTCTGGTGGAACATGAGAATCTTGTTGAAATCCATATTGTAAATGAAGCTTCCGCTGGTCAGCAGCACGTACTTCTGGGAGCTGTGCTCGATGAAATCGAGATTGAAATAGAAGTTCTTGAGGTCGCCCTGACGCGCCTCCTTCTCCACCTTGGCCGACGGCAGATAGTAAAGGCCGTCATGGCGGCGGGCAAGATCCCAGTCCTTGCCGGAACGAAGGTGATCCAACACGGAACGCTCCTCGTCCGGCAGCATGATGCCCACATTCAGGATTCCGGAATTCACCATGCTGGAAAGGGCAAAGTCGATCATGCGATAACGACCGGCAAACGGGATCGATTCAACAGCCCTGCGGTCCGCCAGATTGCGAATCAGGCTGCTATCCTCATTCAGATTGATAAGCCCCATTACTGTTTTCACTTTTCACCACTCCGTTCATATATTCGCAATCAGATCAGCCGACCTGTTTTCCCTCTGCGTCCGCCTTTACCGTCTCGCCTTCCGCAATGACCTTGATGGCGCCCAGTTCCCCTGTCACGGAAGCGCCTGCCGAGACCTCGCAGTTCTGCGCGATGATGGCATAGTCCACTACGGCGTTCTCACCGATGACTGTATCCGGCAGGATCACCGAGTTCGTCACTTTCGCGCCCTTGCCGATGCGCACGCCGGAGAAGATGACGGAGTTCGTCACCTCGCCGAGGATCATGGAGCCCTCGGTGATCATGGACTTGCAGACCTTGGCCTCAGGACCCACATACTGGGGCGGCATGGACGGGTTCGAGGAATAAATCCTCCACTCGCCGTGGAGCTCGAAGGGCGGCTCCTCCTGAATGAGATCCATGTTCGCCTGCCAGAGGCTCTCAATCGTCCCCACATCCTTCCAATAGCCGTCAAAGGCATAGGAATGCAGATGCAGGCCGTCCGCCAGCATCTTCGGGATGATGTCCTTGCCGAAGTCATGGCTGGAAGTCTCGTTCTTCGCGTCATCCTCCAGATATTTCTTGAGAACGCTCTTCGTGAAGATGTAAATACCCATGGAAGCAAGGTTGCTTTTCGGTTTCGGGGGCTTCTCCTCAAATTCCTCGATGCGGCCCGTCTTGTCCGTGTTCATGATGCCGAAACGGGGAGCCTCGTCCCAAGGAACCTCAAAGACGCCAATGGTGGCATCGGCCTTGTTCATCTTGTGGGACTCCAGCATCCAGGAGTAGTCCATCGTATAAATGTGGTCGCCGGAGAGTATCAGGACGTATTCCGGGTCCGTCAGGTCGATGAAATTCAGGTTCTGGTATATGGCATCCGCCGTGCCGCGGTACCAGTCCGCGCCCTTCTCCCGTGCATAGGGCGGGAGAATGAAGACACCGCCGCCTTTCCGGTCCAGATCCCACGCACTGCCGGTTCCCAGATAGTTGTGGAGCTCAAGCGGCTTGTACTGGGTGAGAACGCCCACCTTGCCGATCCCCGAGTTCGCGCAATTACTGAGAGGGAAGTCGATGATGCGATACTTCCCGCCAAAGGGAACCGCCGGCTTGGCGATCTTCTTCGTCAATGCCCCCAGACGGCTTCCCTGCCCGCCTGCCAAAATCATTGCTAAGCACTCTGTCTTTCTCATACAAAATCCCCCCTGGATATTTTGCTGTAAAGCAACGCATCCCGTATATGAACATTGCCTCTAAAAACCCTTATTCAGTTAATTCTACAAATTTTATAATAATCCTGCATTCTTTTTGAACAAATCCGTTTTTTTTAAAAAAAAGCCAAAAAAAGCGCCCCCAGAAACAATGCGATGCTGAACCCCCAGAGCAGATTGGCCAGGAAAGACCCGAAAGGCTCTCCCAGCATCAATGCAAAGGGGCGTACCGCATTCAGGAAAAATGCTGCCGACAAGTAGAGAAGGGGAATGTCCTCCGTCGCCAGCCCATAGAGAAAGACCCCGGCGGCAATGACGGAGGCAAAAAGCTCCATCCTCGCCAGGCGCCGTTTCTTCCAGGCAGCAGGGCTCCCCGGATCCTCCGGCAAGGCCTTGCCCTTCCTCTTCCTTTCCTCCTCATCAAACCATCGATACCGCATATATTCCCGCTCCTATCCGCTATCGTGTGCACAGGGAATACTTTTCCTTCACTCTCCGGGCAATCCGTTCCGGCGTCATACCGCAGAGCTCCAGAAGTTCCTTCCTGCTTCCCTGCTCCACAAAACAATCCCCGATGCCAATTCGCAGGACCGGAACGGAGAAATCCCTGTCCGCCAGGAATTCCAGCACAGCGGCACCGAAGCCGCCGGCCAGGACATTCTCCTCCAGGGTCACCAGCAATCTCTTTTCCTCTGCCCAGCGGCAAAGCAAATCCTCATCCAAGGGCTTCACAAAACGCATATTGGCAAGGGCAGCCCTCAAAGACGGCGTTTCCTGCCCCAGGAAGTCTGCGGCTCTGGAAGCAGCATCCACCATGCTGCCGACAGCGAGCATGCCGATATCCCCTTCCTCCCGAAGGACCTCCGCCTTCCCCTTGGGAATTGCCGCAAGTTCCCCCGACAGGTCCGCGCCAAGGCCCGCGCCCCGCGGATACCGCAGGGCAACCGGCCCTTCCTCTTCCATGGCAAAGGCGAGCATCTGACGGAGTTCTGCCTCATCCTTCGGAGCAAGAACCGTCATGTTCGGCATCTGCCGCAAATAAGAGAGGTCAAAGACACCATGATGGGTCGGGCCGTCCTCCCCCACCAGCCCCGCCCGGTCAAGGCAAAGGGTCACAGGAAGATTCTGCAGACAGACATCATGCAGCAGTTGGTCATAGCCTCTCTGGGCAAAGGTGGAATAAAGTGCCACCACGGGCTTCTTTCCGGCGGCAGCCAGCCCCGCCCCCAGGGTCACCGCATGCTCCTCGGCAATGCCCACATCAAAGAAGCGGTCCGGGAACTGCCGGCCGAATTCCTTGAGCCCGGTCCCCGAAGGCATGGCAGCGGTAATGGCCACAATGCGCTCGTCTTTTTCCGCCATCCCGATCAGCGTCTTGCTGAACACCGAGGTATACGTGGGCGGCATCCCCTGCGCCCGAATGCCCGTCCCCGTCGCCACATCAAACTTTCCGATGCCGTGGAACCTTCCGGGGTCCTGCTCCGCCGGGGGATAGCCTTTCCCCTTTTTCGTGCGGGCATGGATCAGGATCGGCCCTTCCATCCGCTTTGCCTGCAGGAATGCTGACTGCATCACGGGGATATCATGCCCATCCAGCGGCCCCACATAGTGGAACCCCAGTTCCTCGAACAGCCCTCCCGGGGTCAGGACGGATTTCACGCCGTTCTTCCATTCGCTCGCCGCTTTCAGCACCCGGCCGCCAATGTGGGGAATCCTGTGCAGCAGCTTCTCCACATCCTTCTTCGCCCTTGCGTAACCCGGCGCGAACCGGATGCGGGAAAAGTAGTCCGCAAGTGCGCCCACGTTCTTGTCAATGGAACGCTCGTTGTCGTTGAGCACCACGATGAGGTTCCGATGCAGCGCCCCGGCATGGTTCAGTGCCTCGAACACCTCTCCGCCGGTAAAGGCCCCGTCTCCCAGAACCGCCACCACATGGGAATCCTCCCCATCCATATCCCTGGCCAGAGCCATGCCGAGAGCCGCCGAAACGGAAGTGCTGGCATGCCCCACCCCAAAGGCATCGTATTCCGACTCCGCCCGCTTGGGAAAACCGGTGATGCCCCCCATCTTCCGAAGGGTGGAAAACCTCTCCCGCCGTCCCGTCAGGATCTTGTGGACATAAGCCTGATGCCCCACATCCCACACGATCTTGTCCCTTGGGCAGTCAAACACACTATGCAGAGCAAGCGTCAGCTCCACTACCCCAAGGCTGGGTGCCAAATGCCCCCCATTCGACGCCACCGTATGGATCATGAGATCCCGAAGTTCCCCCGCAAGCTGCCCCAGCTTTTCCGCGCTCATATGCTTCAGCTGCCCGGGGGAGTCTATTGTATCCAATAATTTCTTCACGACCATTCTCCTGTCACTCGTTCTGTTCCATTAACTTTCAACAGTAACCACTATCCGGCTTGAGTATGTGTATTCTACTCTTCCCCTGCAGACTCCTGCAAACGAACATAAAATAAAGTGGTCGTTTTTTCCACATCCCCATGCCAAAAAAGCAAAAAAGAGCAGCCATTCATCGGCTGCTCCCCTCGGCTACTCCTGTTCCATCCATACCTTCTTCCCGCAAAATGCAATGCCGTACTTCCAGACCTCCTTCACTCCCTGCCGGGAAAGTTCCGCGAGATAAGCTTTCTCCTCGATCTGGCGAAGGGCTTCCTTCGCC